>JBCBZX010000359.1:0-3008 GCA_039815105.1 Pseudomonadota bacterium | reverse complement strand
GGTCTTCTTCAAATTGATTGAGCTTGGTCTCAAGGAAAACCGCTTCTGCCGGTCGTCGTTCTCCGCCTCCCAAGTGCCCGGAACGATCCGGGTTTCGATGGCATCAACAGTCTCGCGTTGACCGGGAATGGGGTCGGGGCAAAGGCTCAATGACATGAATTTGTCCACCAAGGTCTTGTGTGAATTTCTTCAGTTGGGCGCACCGCGCCTTCCAGGAGGACGATCTAACGCCGCGCGATCCCAGTTTCCCGTCGAGGCCGCGATATCGTATGTCGATTGTAAGAACGCCATCAGAGTCGCCGTTGGATCAGATGCCGTGCGCACTGCCTCATAGGGCAAGAGAAATTCACCAAGCTCGCCATGCCAAAACGCACCTTCTGGTTGCGCGGCCTTCCCTTTCATCGCATCGGGCATGGGGTAGGCGTAGGAATAGAACATCGCCTCGCCATAGCCATTCCCGGGCCAAAACCCCGCCGAGGAGACTTCGTGGCTGTAGGCTTCCCTAGTCACAGCATCGGGAAGATTGGGAATGCCGCCCGGATGTTCGGGTGCGAGGCGCCCCGAAAACCGCGTCACCGCAAGATCAAATGAGCCCCAGAACAGATGTGCGGGGGACACTTTGCCAATGAAGCCCGTTCGGAATTGCGTGAACACATCATGCACGCTGAGCAAGGCCGCATGAAACCGTTGAACTGCGGCGCCATCGTATGGACGCTGCTGATCATCGACATCAAAAAACACCCGTTCGGGCAGCTCGTTCGGAGCCCTGTGAATCTCACAATCCCCGCCCATGCTCTCGATGCCCTCTTTGAACTTCCGGTAGAATGTGGCCACGCTCATCGGCGCGAGCTCAAAGGAGATTTTCTGACCACCGGCAGCCTCAATTATCAATTGGTGGTCGCAGAAATCGAAATGGACAGTGACTGGAACGTTCGGGTCAGGAATAGGTCCTGTCGTCAAACCCCGGGCGGTGACATACAACGTTGCGTGCCAAGAGTGGTTCACCCAAAATGTGTGCCTCAGTCGGTACTTTCCGACAATCTGGCACCACAGATGGAGAGCCGCACAAGTCTCTTCCCAGTCGGTGAAGTTCAGTTCGGGCCAGCCTGCCTTATTGATTTGAGTCATCAGGACCTCCTCTGACTTTCGGGTCGTTATTCAGGGACCACCTAAAGAGTGACGCTTACCATCATCCTCGATCAGTACTTCAACAGTTTTGCGAACCGTCGACACACCTAGCTCTAGCGCTGCCCCCATGAAGGGCGCGAACGGGTCCCGGTCTTCGGCCATTTCGAAGAACGGTCGGTCCCCTTCGGTACCATAGAGGTTCCAGCATTTGGCGTCCGGTTCAAACCAGCCGATCACCAGTTTGCGCGCATCTCTTTTGACAGACATCCCACGATTGAGATGGCGGATCATCGGAAAGGGATCAGGCAATCCCACCATGTGTTCTGTGACGACATACATGTGTTCGAACGCCTGTAGCGGCAGCGCCACGCCCGCGCCGCCCGCGCGTGGGCCATGCAGAGACCAACTGGGTCGACGTTGCCGTCTTCGGGCAGATGCATCGCACCAAAATGCCCGGTGAGATCAAGCAGGGAGACGTCGACATCCGCCGCCGGGATGACGCGCGGGGTCAGCCCCTGGGGTTGCCCAAGATTGGCAAGGCGGTGCAGTTCATCGAGCCGTTCGGGCACACGTACCAGCCAGTAGCAGCCGGTCTAACGGTACCCGGTCTTGGCTTCGAGCTGCGGAAAAAGCTCAAGCGCATAAGACGGCAGTTGGGTCATGTCCGGTGTTGCCCGAAGAGGTCCGACAATGCCTGAGGCATGCAAACTGGTCCCAGATGTAAGCTGATTGCACTCCTGAAGAGCGACCGCATGCGCGCCGTTTGGCCAGACGATAGGTGGCGCTGAGACCAATCGCGCCTCTACCAATCATCAGAATGCTCATCAGAAGTTGTTCATGTCCGGCACCTCGGACTTGCGCTGCGCCACGTAGTCTTGAGGTGCGGCATCGATATCAGGATCAAGACCAGGGTCTTCCTAGGCTTTGAGCTGAGCATTCCTTAAAGCGTTGGCACGTGTCACCGCGTCCTTCGATCCCGCTTCCTTCCATTGCTCGAAAGAATTGTCATCCGGCGTCATCGGCCGCAAGAGCATCGATGAAGTTGTTCTCCGTGTGCTCAGGACCCTGGGAAGTGCTGCTCTGGCCCCCTCATCGCGATGACCGACATCGCTTGTGTGTTTTCGCTTACCTCGATGCCATCAAAGAAACGTTCGATTTTGCCGCAAAGACCATGCTTGAGCATTCTCTTCTCAAACGATGTGACTAAGCCCCCTTCGAGCCAGCCTGTCACATGGTTCAACACATTTGCCCCTGCAAAGAGCGCCATGATCAATCCCCAGGCCGCCTCTTGCTGGCTTTGGCCGTCGGCCAGTTTCGAGGAAGAGAGCGTGCGAACCGTGTGCAGCGGCACGTCCAGACGGCGCGCCAACTGTCCTGCGGCCAGCACCATCAGGCCCGCTTCCAGCGTGCCAAAGGTGGGGGCGCCCGATTTCATTGACTTGGTTGAGGCTAAGGTGTCCATCAAACAAGACGCGCCGGGATTGATAAACTGCGTCAACGTAATGGTGGCCATTGTCTTGGCCCATATCTGACCCAGGGTGCCGGAAACGGTGCATGGGCTCATTGCACCGGTCAGGACCCATGGCGTACCGGCCACCGGCTGGCCCGCGCGCGGACAGGTCTTGAGCGCGCAGGACATATGGGCGTCCCTCACCGACAGCGCATTGGTGTTCGATACACAATATTGGACGGCGTTCTTGGCGAGGAATTCTTCGCCAAAGACGATCCTTGCCCTTCGATTGAATGGCCCGCACGCCCCCCCGATGAAGGCCCCTATAAGCGCCCTGTCTCGGCGTAAGCACTACGTTAGCAACCGAGCGGAGATCGCGGCCTGTGTTTCAGTAGACTTCGGTGCGGTGATTGGAAAAAGCAAAATTTAG
>JBCBZX010000369.1:0-2893 GCA_039815105.1 Pseudomonadota bacterium | reverse complement strand
CTGTCGCCATTCTCCAGCGGTTGCCGAAGACTGTCCAAAACATTGGGTGGGAATTCGGGCAATTCGTCCAAGAAGAGCACACCATGGTGCGCCAGGGAGACCTCACCTGGTCGCGCGCGCAATCCGCCGCCCACAAGCGCTGCCATCGATGCGGAATGGTGTGGGGCACGGAACGGGCGCTGAGTTGTGAGCGCACCGTCCTGCATCTCCCCCGCAACGGAATTGATCATGGACACTTCCAGCAATTCCCGC
This sequence comes from Pseudomonadota bacterium, assembly GCA_039815105.1. GTDB lineage: Bacteria > Pseudomonadota > Alphaproteobacteria > Rhizobiales > Rhizobiaceae > JBCBXA01. Next base: position 2,641 of record JBCBZX010000369.1, on the reverse strand, counting down.
GCTTCCAATGGCGGTAAGATTGAAGGCAGGCGGGCAGCCAGCATGCTTTTGCCTGAGCCCGGCGGGCCGACCATGAGCATGTTGTGGCCGCCGGCAGCTGAAATCTCCAAAGCGCGTTTGGCGACTTCCTGGCCCTTTATGTCGGCCATATCCGGAAGGCTAGTGCCGTTTCCCGGACGCATAGCCGTTGGCCGGGCCAGCACTTGTGTGCCCTTGAAATGGTTGGCCAACGAGATGAGAGAAGCGGGAGCCAAGATCTCCATGTCAGCGCCAGCCCACGCCGCTTCACCGCCAGTACTCTCAGGGCAGATGAGCCCACGATCCAGTGCATTGGCCGCTATGGCCGCAGGCAGCGCACCAGCCACATGCGTCACGGTTCCGTCCAGTGACAGCTCACCCATGGCGACGAAACCGGACATGGCATCAGGCGGCAGAGCGCCCAACGCCACCATGAGGCCAAGCGCGATGGGCAAGTCATAATGGCTGCCTTCCTTAGGCAGGTCCGCGGGGCTCAAATTCACGGTCACTTTTTTGGCGGGCATAGCGAGGCCAGACGAGTGGAGCGCGGCTTGAACCCGATCCCGGCTCTCGGCAACGGCTTTGTCTGGTAGGCCGACTATCGACATGCCGACCTTGCCTGGCGCCACCATCACCTGCACATCAACTGGCAGAGCTTCGACCCCGCTAAACGCAACCGTTGTGACCCGTGAAACCATGTTGCAACTCCTGTACAAAGCCAGGCTATCGCAAGAACACATATAGAACAAGAACAAAGAATGAACAAAATGGAGCGTTAGTGGTCCGGCTGCAATAGACATTTCCGAACAGTCAGTTAGCTTGCCCTATGCGTAAAGAGTACACAGTCTTTCCCATGGTTTTACACAAGGTGCCCACACCATGTTCAAAGCAAATCGTCTGGCCGTCAGCGCATTGATGCTCGCCGCAATCAGCGCCTTAGCTGCCTGCGGCGTCCCCTTGGTGCCACTGACCTAACAGCCTGCCCAGCTAGCGTTTCAGGCGACGCTCCACCGCGTCCCAGAACAAGGCTGCGATGTCTTCTCCGCCAAAGGCTTTCACCTCTCGCAACCCGGTGGGGGACGTCACGTTGATCTCCGTCATCTTGTCACCAATCACATCGATGCCAACGAGTATGAAACCGCGTTTCACCAGTGCTGGCTTGATGGCCTCGCAAATGGCACGGTCACTGTCGGTCAGCGCAACAGGTTCTGCCACGCCACCAACATGCATGTTGGAGCGGGCATCGCCCTCCGGCGGCACGCGATTGATCGCACCAACAGGCTCGCCATCAATCAGCAAAATTCTTTTGTCCCCCGCGCGCACCGCCGGCAAATAGGCCTGTGCGATCAGGGGCTCGCGATTGGCGGCGCCGAACATCTCCATCAATGAAGACAGGTTCTGATCGCTCCGGCGCAGCAAGAACACCCCGGCCCCCCCATTGCCGTAGAGCGGCTTGACGATAATGTCGCCGTGGGCCTCGCGGAAAGCGTCTATCGCCGCGCGGTCCCGCGTGATCAGCGTGGCTGGCATCAAGTCTGGATAGTCCATCACCAAGAGCTTTTCAGGCGCATTGCGTACCGATGCTGGGTCATTCACCACCAGTGTGCCGGTGCCGTCCGCTTTGTGAATGCGCTCGAGTATGTGCGTGTTGGTGATGTAGGACATGTCAAACGGCGGGTCTTGCCGAAGCAGGATCACATCCATATCCGACAGGTCGGTGAGCGCCGGCGCTTCCAGCTCGAAATGATTGCCCTGTTCGTCTCGCACCGTCATGGCTTGGGTGGTCGCCTCCACACGCTCGGCTGTCATGCGCAGATCAAACGGTGTGAAATGGTACAGCTTGTGGCCGCGCGCCTGAGCCTCAAGGCACATGGCAAACGTGCTGTCACCGGCTATCTGTATGCCTGAGACATGGTCCATCTGGACGCCGATTTTCAAAGCTGCAGACATTTTGCTCTCCGGGCGAATTTTGCTTTCATATGGACTGCGATCCAACCGGTGAAAAGTGTCTAAAACGCATTGGCAATATGGATGGGCCAACGCCGTGGCGTGATGGCGATCAGATCCCGCCGCAAGGACAGGCGGCTCGCATCGGGCTGGCGCGACAGCCATTGGTCACCGGCGGCCTCGATACGCCGCGCGGCATTGGCTGAAACCGCATCGTGACAAGCCATCAGATCCCCCCGCACCTTTACCTCGACAAGCAGCACCAGATCGCCGCGGCGCGCTATCAAATCCACTTCGCCTGATGGGGTTTTGTAGCGTTTGGCGACAATGCGATAGCCCTTTAGCCGCAGGGCGATAGAGGCCATCCATTCGCCCCGGCGGCCTTTTCGCTCCGCCCTTTGCCGTCGACTGTGCGTCACGTTTGAGCCTTGTGCCGAGCTTTGAGCGCGGTGGCGCGGTCAAACAGGTCGCGCCGTGGCCGGCCGGTCCGCCCTGCCGCTTCACTTGCCGCTTTGCCTGCCGGCAGTTTCACCATCAGATGTGTAAGCGGACCGTGGTTCATCGGCGAGATCGGCCGCGGCGTGAACTACGGCGTCGCCCCGCTCCCAACCATCAGTGGCAAAGGACCGGCTCGGCCGTTTCTCACCGCCGAAGGCGTCATCATGAGCGCCGAGAG
>JBCBZX010000185.1:0-6049 GCA_039815105.1 Pseudomonadota bacterium | reverse complement strand
GGCTCGCTGATGTGGATGACATTTGGTTTGGCCTGCTGCGCCGTTGAGATGATGCAGATGTCCATGCCGCGCTATGATGCGGAGCGGTTTGGCTTCGCGCCCATGGCGTCCCCACGGCAGTCAGATGTCATGATCGTTGCCGGAACGTTGACCAACAAAATGGCGCCAGCTCTTCGCAAGGTCTACGACCAAATGGCTGAGCCGCGTTATGTTATCTCCATGGGCTCCTGCGCCAATGGCGGCGGTTATTACCATTACAGCTACTCTGTCGTCAGGGGCTGCGACAGGGTGGTACCAGTGGACATCTATGTTCCAGGCTGTCCACCCACAGCCGAGGCGCTGCTTTACGGTGTGATGTTGCTGCAGAAAAAAATCCGCCGCACCGGGACGATTGAACGATGAGTGGCGCACACAAATTGGGAGCTGCCACAGCGGAAATGCGTGAGCATCTTTCCACGCGGTTGGAGGGTCAGGCAGCCGTAACGGACGCCTTTGGCGACTTGGTCGTGGAGGCGAATGTGCAGACAGTGCACGATGTGATGAGGCTTTTGCGGGACGACCCGCAAACCCAATTTGCCTGTTTCATCGATGCGTGCGGCGTTGACTATCCAGGCCGTGAGTTGCGGTTTGAGGTTGTGTATCATCTGTTGAGTCCAAGCCAGAACGTGCGTGTGCGGGTTAAGGTGGCCACTGACGATGTTACACCGGTGCCGTCCATGACGGATTTGTGGCCGGGTGCCGACTGGTTCGAACGTGAAGCCTATGATCTTTACGGTATACTTTTCACCGGCCACCCGGATTTACGCCGCTTGCTGACCGACTACGGCTTTGAGGGCCATCCGCTACGCAAAGACTTTCCGCTGACGGGCTTTGTGGAAGTGCGATATGACGACCAGGAAAAGCGCGTCATCTATGAGCCAGTAGAGCTGCGTCAGGAATTTCGCCAATTCGATTTCACATCACCTTGGGAAGGTACGGACTACATCCTGCCGAACGAACTCAAGGGCGATGAGAAGGCCAACTGAGCCAGAACAACATGACCGAACACAACGTACGAAATTTCAATATCAACTTCGGCCCGCAGCACCCAGCTGCCCACGGCGTTCTGCGCCTTGTCTTGGAACTGGACGGGGAGATTTGTGAGCGCGTGGATCCGCATATCGGCCTGCTGCATCGCGGCACCGAAAAGCTGATTGAGAACAAGACATATCTTCAGGCGATCCCGTATTTTGACCGTTTGGACTACGTGTCTCCGATGAATCAGGAGCACGCGTTCTGCCTCGCTGTTGAGCGCATGCTTGACTTGGAAGTGCCCAAGCGCGGCCAGTTGATCCGTGTGCTGTACAGCGAAATTGGGCGCCTACTGTCCCACCTTCTGAATGTCACAACGCAGGCTATGGATGTCGGTGCACTGACGCCACCGCTCTGGGGATTTGAAGAACGTGAAAAGCTGATGGGCTTTTATGAGCGGGCCTGCGGGGCGCGGATGCACGCCGCCTATTTCCGCCCCGGTGGCGTGCATCAGGACATTGATAACAAGCTAATCGATGACATCGAAGCGTTCTGCGATCCATTCTTGCAGGTGTGTGACGATCTTGAGGGTCTGCTCACCGGCAACCGCATTTTCATGCAGCGTAATGTCGATATTGGTGTTGTGACGCTGGATGAAGCGTGGAAATGGGGCTTCTCAGGTGTGATGGTTCGCGGTTCGGGCGCGCCGTGGGATCTGCGCAAATCGCAGCCTTATGAGTGCTATGACGAGTTGGAATTTGATATTCCAATTGGCAAAAACGGCGATTGCTACGACCGCTATCTGTGCCGCATGGAAGAGATGCGCGAAAGTGTGAAGATCATGCGCCAGTGCTGCGACAGGCTTCGCAGTGCGGAGGGCACGGGTCCGGTTGCAGCCACGGAAGGCAAAGTGGTTCCGCCCAAGCGGCCTGAAATGAAGCGTTCCATGGAAAGCCTCATTCACCACTTCAAGCTCTACACTGAGGGCTTCCACGTTCCTGCCGGTGAGATATATGCCGCCGTGGAAGCGCCGAAGGGCGAGTTTGGCGTCTATGTGGTGTCGGACGGCTCCAACAAGCCCTACCGCTGCAAGCTGCGCGCACCGGGGTTCGCGCACCTCCAAGCTATGGATTTCATGTGCAATGGGCACCTTCTGGCGGATGTTTCGGCCGTGCTCGGTTCGCTGGACATTGTGTTTGGTGAGGTGGATCGGTGACATTTCTGCCCAATCTCGCATGGGTTGTTGCTGCAGTGCTTTGCGCCGCCGGCTTGGCATTTATTTTGTCGCCGGAATGGGCGTTTGCGCATCTTGATCACACTCGCGACGGCCTGCCGATTGTGTTTGGCGGCCGCTATCTTGGTTTGGCCGTAGCTTTCTCTGCCTTTGCCTACTTCAAAGACTTGCGTGGTTTGGCCATTATGAGTGCGGCCGGTGCCATGATGGCCGCGGTTGACGTGGTCACATATTGGAGTGCTGGCGAGCCGCTCACTCTGGTTGCGCCCCACGCTATCGTACTTCTATTGGGCGTTTTTGTCGCCGTTTCCGTTTTTCGTTCTACCAGCCGAGGCCTCGCTCAATGAGCAATCGCCGTCTTGCACCTGACCATGTTCAACCCGCCAGCTTTGCGTTTGCGCGCGGCAAAGAGGCTGATGCGAAGAAGTGGATCAAAAAGTATCCAAAGGGCAAACAGGCCTCCGCCGTTATTCCTCTCCTCTGGCTTGCCCAGGAGCAGGAGGGCTGGGTGTCCAAGCCCTGCATAGAGCATGTGGCCGAGCGCCTTGATATGCCGTTTATTCGCGTGCTTGAGGTCGCGACTTTTTACACAATGTTCCAGCTGCAACCGGTGGGCAAACGCGCCCACATTCAGGTGTGCGGCACAACACCGTGCATGTTGCGCGGGGCTGAAGATCTCAAGGAAGTGTGTCGCCGCCGCATCTCGCCCAATCAGTTTGAAGTCGTTGAAGACGGCAATTTGAGCTGGGAAGAAGTTGAGTGTGCCGGTGCTTGTGTGAACGCACCAATGGTGCAGATTTTTGCCGATACATTTGAAGATCTGACGCCGGAAAGTCTTGAAGAGATCATCGACAAATTTGCGGCTGGTACTGGCAATTTGGTCAAGCCCGGACCGCAGATAGATCGCCATTATTCCATGCCCGCCGGTGGCGCGACCACGCTGACCGATGATGAGATTTACAAGTCACGTTCCAAAAATGGCTCGGGCGGCAGCAAGAAGGCCGTAAAGCCGGCAGCCACTAAAGCGGCCAAACCCCGCGCCGCAACCCTATTGTCCACCGACACCATCAAGAAACCCGGCACATCAATCTCGGCCAGTGCTGTGTCCAGTGCCGAAGTGCAGGCCAAGGCCAAGCCAGAGCCAAAGGGGGGCAAAACGGTCAAACCGAAACGGGCGTCTGCGACCGGGGCGAAACTCAAGGCTGCACCCAAACAAGGCGCAATTGGTGACGTGTCACCTGGCAAGAAGCCGCGCACGCTCAAGGCGCCGAAGAAGTCGGGCGCCGATGACCTCAAAATGGTCTCTGGTATTGGACCCGTAAATGAGAAGCGGCTGAACGATCTGGGCATCTTCCACTTCGACCAGGTTGCAAAATGGGGCCAGTCGGAAATCGACTGGGTCAATGGTTATCTGAGCTTCAAAGGCCGCATTGAACGCGAAGACTGGGTTGCCCAGGCTGATGCTCTGGCAGCAGGCGGCCGCGATGAATATGTCAAACGCTTCGGCAAGGAGCCGCGCTGATGGGCACGCAATTTCTCAAAGATGAAGACCGTATCTTCACCAATATCTACGGCCTGCAGGACAAGAGCCTAAAAGGCGCTAAGAAGCGCGGCCACTGGTCCCAGACCAAGCAACACATAGGCAAGGGCCGGGAGTGGATCGTAGATCAGGTTAAAGCGTCTGGCTTGCGCGGGCGCGGGGGCGCTGGCTTCCCGACGGGTTTGAAATGGTCGTTTATGCCCAAGGAAAGCAAGGATCGCCCGTCCTACCTGGTGATCAATGCAGATGAGTCAGAGCCCGGTACCTGCAAAGACCGTGAGATCATGCGCCACGACCCGCACACTCTGATTGAGGGTTGCGTGTATGCGGCCTGCGCCATGGGTGACCATGCGGTCTATATATATGTGCGCGGCGAATACATTCGCGAACGGCAAGCCCTCGAGGCGGCTATTGAAGAGTGCTATGACGCCGGCCTTTTGGGCAAGGGCGCGAGTCACGGTTGGGATGTAGAAATCTATACCCACCATGGTGCCGGCGCCTACATTTGCGGCGAAGAGACTGCGCTGCTTGAAAGCCTTGAAGGCAAAAAGGGTCAACCCCGCCTGAAACCACCATTTCCGGCAGGCGTCGGCTTATATGGCTGCCCGACCACGGTGAATAATGTCGAGTCCGTAGCCGTTGTGCCGGAAATTCTGCGCCGTGGCCCGGAATGGTTCGCTGGCTTTGGTGCCGAAAAGAATGCGGGCACCAAACTGTTCTGCGTGTCCGGCCACGTGAATCAGCCGGCCACATTCGAAGAAGCCATGTCGATCCCTTTCAAGGAGCTCATAGATAAGCATTGCGGCGGCATTCGTGGCGGCTGGGACAATCTGCTGGCGGTGATACCGGGCGGCTCGTCCGTGCCATGCGTGCCTGCGGAGCAAATCATCGACTGCCCCATGGATTTTGACAGCCTGCGTGGGCTGCAATCGGGCCTTGGCACCGCTGCGGTGATCGTGATGGACAAGTCAACAGATATGATCCGTGCCATCGCGCGATTGGCCTATTTTTATAAGCACGAGAGTTGCGGCCAGTGCACGCCGTGCCGCGAGGGCACAGGCTGGATGTGGCGCGTGCTCACACGTATGGCCGATGGCCGGGCCGAGAAGCGCGAGATCGACATGCTGCTGGAAGTGACCAAGCAGGTTGAGGGCCACACAATCTGCGCATTGGGCGACGCTGCTGCTTGGCCTGTTCAGGGCCTGATCCGCCATTTCCGCCCGGAAATTGAGGCTCGGATCGACAGCTACTCGTTCCGTTCCGACCCAGACGGGGCAGTGCGCGAGCCAGCGCTTGAGGCTGCGGAGTAACCCCATGCACCTCGCTCAGATCAACATTGCTAAGCCCAAATATGCGCTGGACGATCCGCGCATTGCGGATTTCATGGACAATCTGCAGCGCATAAACACGCTGGGATCCACCATGCCTGGCTTTGTGTGGATCCACCAGGATGAGACGGGCCACGCCATGCATCAGCCGACACCTTGGCCTGGTGCAGCGGCAAATATGACGGTTTGGGAAACGCCTGAACATCTTGAGCACTTTGTTTGGAACACTGTGCACAAGCAGTTTTACAACCGTAAAGCGGAATGGTTTGAGGCGATGGACAGCCACCATTTTGTGATGTGGTGGGTTGAAGAAGGGCATCGGCCCACTCTCATGGAAGCGAAAGAACGGCTCGATCATTTGGACGAGCATGGACAGACAGACCACGCGTTTGGCTGGGAGCATTTGCCCCACGTCAAATTGTGGCAGCAGCAGCGCTGCGGATAGCGGCTAAGGAAAAACACGATGGCAAAAATCGTCGTTGATGGCACCGAAATCGAAGTGCCCGATCACTATACGCTCTTGCAGGCAGCGGAAGCCGCTGGCGCAGAGGTTCCGCGCTTTTGTTTTCATGAGCGTCTCTCCATCGCAGGCAATTGTCGGATGTGCCTTGTTGAGGTGAAGGGCGGCCCTCCAAAGCCAGCTGCGTCCTGCGCCATGGGCGTGCGCGACATGCGCCCTGGCCCCAATGGGGAGCCGCCGGAAATTATGACCAAAACACCAATGGTCAAAAAGGCGCGGGAAGGGGTGATGGAGTTTCTTCTCATCAACCACCCGCTCGACTGCCCCATTTGCGACCAGGGCGGTGAGTGTGATTTGCAGGACCAGGCCATGGCCTATGGCCGGTCGGGCTCGCGGTATGAGGAAAACAAACGCGCTGTCGACGATCCTCACATGGGCCCGCTGGTGAAAACCATCATGACCCGGTGCATTCAATG
>JBCBZX010000012.1:0-20460 GCA_039815105.1 Pseudomonadota bacterium | reverse complement strand
CTATCTTCGACGAGCGGCAAGCCGTCCATATCGGCGCGCAGCATCAAGGTGGGGCCGTCGCCATAAGGCGTCCCTATGGCATGGTTTGGCATTGACTTGAGTTTGCCAAGACCATAATGACCCCACTGTTCTCCGGCAGACAATGCCGATTGGACATGGCGGGGTAGCTCAGGTGGTTAGAGCAGCGGAATCATAATCCGCGTGTCGGGGGTTCAAGTCCCTCTCCCGCTACCAAATTCATCCAGTAAATTCAGTGTTGAAATGGTTTTGGCGTGCCGCAGCGGCTGGTGCGCATGCAATATTGCGAGCAACATCAAGCGTCGTACCATTTGCGCAGGACAGATGAATTGAGCCCGGCTGCATGGGGGACAAATCCGATTGGCATTGGTACAAACGTGATCTAAAAATCCGTCATGACGGATAGCTCTGATGATATATTGGTGTTCTTGCCAACCCGACTGAAACAGGCAAGGCGGACAAAGGGCTTGTCTCTCGAGGCCGTTGCCAATCTGAGCGGTGTTTCCCGCTCAATGGTTAGCCAGATTGAACGGGGGGAAAGCAGTCCGACAATATCGACGCTGTGGAATCTCACCCGCGCACTTCAGGTGGATTTTGCCGGCTTGCTGGAAGAAGGTGATGGTGCCCAGCAAATTGAGGTCCTCAGAAGCGCAGACGTTCCAGTGATCAACAATGTGGGCAAAGGGTGCCGAATCCAAATCCTGTCGCCGCCGGAGGAATCGGGTGGACACGAGGTTTATGATATCCGTCTTGACGCTGGCGGAGCTCTGGACAGCCAGCCAGCCCCATGCACGCGGCGCAGGAGAGCAACTCACCGTTCTGGAAGGCTCTGTAAAACTGATTTCCGGGGGCGAGGACGAGACCCTCAATCAGGGCGACACGGCACGATATGCCGCAGACGTTCCCCATTCGATAGCCTCCATCGACGGCCCCGCACGTGCATTTCTGATCGTGAAATATTCTGAACCGGCTGCCTAACCAAAATTCCACAGCTACGGAAATTCATCCGTTATATTGAATTCCCTTATTTCGGAATCGTATCCGTTATGGTAGAAATGACCTCAGCAATTGAGGTCACCCATGTCAGACGCATTTCTTTCGCATATCAAAGACACGCTCGCCGGGATCCATGCCGAGGGCTTGTACAAGCGTGAACGCATGATCACTTCGCCACAGCGTGGTCAAATCGCAGTGGGGGATCGCAAGCTCATCAATTTGTGCGCCAACAATTATCTTGGTTTGGCGGACCACCCCGCCCTTATCGACCGTGCCAAGAGTGCAATGGATCCCAAAGGGTTCGGCATGGCCTCCGTGCGGTTTATCTGCGGCACTCAAAATATTCACCGTGAGCTGGAAAAGAAACTGGCGCGCTTTCTGGATAAGGACGATGCGATTCTATTTGCCGCCTGCTTTGACGCTAATGGTGGACTGTTCGAACCGCTTTTAGGGCCGGAAGATGCAATCGTCTCCGACAGTCTGAACCATGCTTCAATCATTGACGGTATCCGGCTGTGTAAAGCCAGGCGCTATCGCTACGCCAACAATGATATGGGCGACCTTAGCGAGACGCTTCAGCGCGCCCGGCAGGAGGGCGCTCGCCACATCATGATCGCCACCGACGGCGTGTTTTCGATGGACGGTTATCTGGCGAACCTGCCGCAGATTACACGACTGGCCAGGGAACATGATGCGGTTGTGATGGTGGATGACTGCCATGCGACGGGTTTCATGGGGCCGCGGGGGGCAGGAACGCCCGATCACTTTGGCGTTGATGTCGATATTCTCACCGGCACCTTGGGTAAAGCATTGGGAGGGGGCATCGGCGGCTACATTGCGGGGCCGCAGCCAGTCATTGACCTGCTGCGGCAACGGGCACGGCCATACCTTTTTTCAAATTCCCTGCCGCCAGCCATCGTTGCCGCAGGCATGGAAGCCATCGCCATCATTGAACGGGGGGCCGATCTTCGCAATCAGCTGTTTGAGAATGCAAAATACTGGCGCGAGGGGCTGGAAAAACTGGGATTTGACCTGCTGCCAGGCGAGCATCCCATCATCCCGGTAATGCTCGGCGAAGCCAATGTAGCGCAGAACATGGCGAACCGGCTGTTTGAAGAAGGGGTCTATGTTTCGGGCTTCTTTTTCCCGGTCGTCCCGCGCGGACAAGCCAGAATCAGAACCCAAATGAATGCCGCCCTGACGCGAAATGAACTCGACCGCGCGCTGGCCGCTTTTGGCAAAGTTGGCAAAGAGCTGGGGGTGGTCTGATGAGACACAATACGATGCGAGCGCTGGAAAAGTCGAAGCCCGAACAAGGGCTTTGGATGGTGCAGGCACCGGTGCCGGAAATTGGGCCTGATGAAGTCCTGATCCGCGTTAACAAGACAGGCATTTGCGGAACGGACATCCATATTTGGAATTGGGATGAATGGGCGTCGCATACGGTGCCTTGCCCTTTGATAACGGGCCACGAATTCGCCGGAGAAATCGTTGAGATCGGCGCAGGCGTCACCGATTTACAGGTCGGCCAACGCTGTTCGGGCGAGGGCCATCTTATCGGCACGGACAGCAGACAAAGCCGCGCGGGCAAATTTCACCTCGATCCCGGCACACGGGGCATTGGCGTGAATGAACAGGGAGCTTTTGCCGAATACCTAAAACTCCCCGCTTTCAATGTGATAGCGCTGCCCGATGACATCCCCGATGAGATCGGCGCAATTCTCGATCCCTTGGGCAACGCGGTACACACTGCGCTCAGCTTTGACCTGCTCGGTGAAGACGTTCTGATCACCGGCGCGGGCCCTATTGGCATCATGGCTGCTGCCGTTGCCCGCCACGCCAATGCCCGCAATGTGGTCATTACGGATATCAACCCCGACCGCCTCAAACTAGCACAACATGTCGTTCCGACATCACGGACGGTCAATGTGGCACAAGAAGATCTGAACGACGTTGTGGCAGAACTCGGCTTGAAGGAAGGCTTTGACGTCGGCCTGGAGATGTCAGGCAGTCAGATCGCACTTGACCAAATGGTAGAGGCAATGGTGATGGGGGGCAAAATCGCACTTCTGGGGATCCCCCCGGGAAAATCTGCGGTGGATTGGTCACGGATTGTATTCAAAGCCATCACCATTAAGGGCGTCTACGGCCGGGAAATGTTTGAGACGTGGTACAAAATGATAGCCATGTTGCAGAACGGGCTGGATATCAGCCGCGTCATAACCCACCAATTCGGCAGTGAGGACTTTCAAAACGGGTTCGCCACCATGAAGTCCGGCCTATCCGGCAAGGTGGTTTTGGACTGGACCTGAGTGCGGCGCGTGAGAAACCGAGAGCAGCCGTCTGAACATCGGGGTTCGGGGGTGATGTCCCTGACGTCCGGTTACGTCCGATCCGATATTCTGTCGCGGTTCAGACGCGCCTGGCCAAATATGGAGGTGAGCGCTGTCGCGGACACGGCAGAATATCTCGAATATTTGCTGTTGGGCGGCGGGCTCGACGTTGCTGTTCTGGTGGTTTCGAGTTTGAAAAAACCCGCCAGTTGTAGCGTCAATGTGGAGACCGCCAATAGATCCGATGGCAAAACCAACAAGGGCCGCGTTCAGGCTTATCGTCGGGCATCGGAAAACAGATGGGCAATGGGTCGCGCAAACAGGCTCAACTCAATCGTCGTGCAGGATACGCTCTGCTGCTCCATTGGGGTCGTCGAACTGCCCGGAGCGCAAACACCACAGAAAGGCCGCAAGACCTATGGCGCCCAACAGGAGCGCGATGGGGATAAGAATAACGAGTTGGTTCATGCCAATGCGCCTTTTTCACCAAAGGAATGCAGTCGCGGCTGAACGCCGCCTGCCAGGGCCTGTGTGCCGTTTGAGCGGGCCATACGTGTCAGCCTTAGAGAATTGGTGATGACCACGAGGGATGAGCCTGACATGGCAGCCGCTGCAATGAGGGGCGTGACATGTCCGGTGACGGCCAACGGCACCGCAATCAGATTGTAAGCCAGTGCGATACTGAAGTTCTGCAGAACCACTTTTCGGGTCTGCCGCGCCAGCCAAATGGCATCGCCTATGGCCAACAAAGAGGGCTTGCCGAGGACAAAATCGGCAGCCTGCCGGCCCACATCGCTTGCCGAAGACGGGGCGATGGACACGTCGGCAGCAGCAAGACACGGCGCGTCATTAATGCCGTCCCCCACCATCAGGACGGTTTTGGTGTCGCGATCCCCGCAACGGGCCTGCACATATTCAACCTTTTGCTGCGGCGTTCTGGCGGCAAGCTGTGTTGATATTCCCACCTGCGCCGCAACTTTGGCCACCGCGTCGGGCGCATCGCCAGAAAGAAGTTCACTCGAAACCCCGAGGTGTTCAAGCGCTTCAATTGTCACCGCTGCGTCCTGCCTCAAGGTCTCCTCAAACAATGCTTCACCCAATTTGTGGCCGTCGAGCTCAAACGATGTGCCCGCTGTTCCGCGCACAAGGCCAAGGGTGTGGCCACTCCATTGCGCCGCCATACCGTGCCCCGGAAGCTCGACGATTTCGGTCAAGCTGGCCGGTTCAAAGGGCGCAAGCTTAGCGGCAATGCCCATGGCAGCCGGATGGCTGGAGTGTGCGGCCAAGGTCGCAAAAGCATCTTTCAGTTCGCGCTTTAGCGGAGGCATGGACGTAACGGTTTTCTGTCCACCGGTGAGTGTTCCTGTTTTGTCGAAGATGGCCAAATCCACCTCGGCCAGACGTTCCAACGCCCCGCCATTGCGCATCAACAGACCCCATCGAAACATGCGGGACGCGGCGATGACATGGGCCACCGGCACAGCCAGGCCCAAAGCGCAGGGGCAGGTAATGATAAGCGTGGCGATGGCCACCAGCAGCGATAGCTGCCAATCACCTCCGGACCAGACCATCCAGCCGATAAATGCCGTCAGCGCCACCAGATGGACGGCGGGTGTGTAGATTTGCGCCGCACGGTCCGCCAGGCCAACAAAACGCCCCTTACCCTGTTCGGCAGCATCAAGCATTCGGGAAATTTCGGCCAGGAACGATTGGTCCACCAGCTTGTCGGCACGCGCGTCAAGCGCGCCCGTAAGGTTCAGCACACCGCTTTCCAGATGCGCCCCATGGCCAACTGCCACCGGCTCGCTTTCGCCCGTCACCATCGCGCGGTCCACATCAGATGTTCCCCGTACCACGGTGCAGTCCACCGGCACCCGAGCGCCGGGTAAAATGCGCACAAGCATGCCCACCGAGATGTCCGTCACCGGGATCGCCTGCGTCCTACCATCATCACATATATGGATAGCGTCCCGAGCAGCATACTCACTCAGGGATATCACTGCAGACCGGGCTCGGGTACGCATGAGCTGGTCGAGATAACGGCCGATGAGAAGAAAGAAGAGCAGCATGACGGCGGCGTCAAAATAGGCATCGGGCTTACTCATAAAGGTCTGAAAAATGCTCATGCCCATCGCCAGCAGAACCGCCAGCGAAATAGGCACATCCATGTTCAGCCGGCCGCCGGACAAAGCGCGCAGGGCTGACCCGAAGAACGGGCGGCCGGAATAGGCCACCACAGGAACGGCGATCAGACCCGAAATGAGATGAAACAGGTCGCGTGTGCTGCCGTCGGCGCCAGACCATGAGGAGACCGATAAAAGCATAATGTTGGCCGCGCCGAAGCCAGCCACCGCGACGGCTCTGAGCAATTGCTTGCTGCGGACGATATGTTCGTCATCATGATTGACCGCATCATCAATTCGGTAGGCTTCAAAGGCCATTTCGCGCAGGGCCGCGACAATGTCTTGATAGTCGACGGATCCGTCATGGCGCACCACAAGGCGCTTCAGGGTCAGGTTTGCGCGGGCGGTTACGACGCCGTCGAGGGCCGCGATCTGAGGCTCGATACGCGCGATGCAGGCGCCGCATGCCATGGTGGGCACGGCGAACTCCAACCGTTCCAGTTCCGCATCTTCGGACCGCTGGTAAGCCTGCGCCTCCGCAATACCTCCGCACACTGCGCACACGTCAGTTGACCTTTGCCCTGTTCGCCACGGTAAACCTGACAGTCTTCATCCAGCGTGTTTCACCCTCTTGAGCGATGAGCTGAATCCGCCATAGGCCAGGCGCGAGTTTGCCGCGCCACAAACGGGCACCGTCTTCACCGCGGGCAAACGCAATGGTTTGATCTTCACCCTCCTGCACCGGGCGGCCCAACCGGCCGGTGAGCGTCGCATTGCTCACCTCGGCACCAGCAGCGTCGTTCAGGCGAACCGAAAGACCGGTGTCCGATGTCAGAAGCTCGGCTGACCAACCCAATTTCGATCGCGCGTCCGCTTCGGCAAGCCTGTCATTGAAGTTTTGGCTCTCCACATAAGTATTGGGCACCATCAAGCCTGTCCAGGTGGTGGCCGCATTGAACGCCAATGTCAGATTGACGGTGATGATCGTACCGAAGAACAGGCAGATGACGCCCAGCATGTGCCAACCGGTGAACTCGGTCGGGCGGAAGGTGCGGCGCAAAAGGCTTGATGACTGGGTCATGTTCCGATCTCGGGTGCTGTAAAGGATGTTTGGTAGACATCGGTTTCATTTGATTGACGGTCGCGCGCGACGAACCGAAACGCCTTGGAGCCGTTGCTGACAAAACGAGGCGGCAGACGCACGAAAACCCGAAGCGACAGAACCCTGTCGGGTGCCACTGGAACGCTGACAAAGCTGCGCTCGGGGTCATCGCGCCCGTTAATGCGCACAAGAGCGCCGGGAAGACCTTCAATGGACAAGACGATCTGGCGCTCTTCCGGGATCATGTTGAGAAGTTTAACCGTGTAGCCATTGCGCAAGGAACCGTCCTTCAGGACCACATATTGTGGATTGCGGTCGTGCTGGACGTTCACCGACATGCGGTCACGCTGGCCCAGGGCGAAGACCAACGCCAAGCCAAGGGCCGCCCACATGGCGAAATAGGTGAGCGTTCTGGGGCGGACGAACACGCTCCAGTTGAAACCCCGCACCTGGTCAACAAAGCCACCATCGGGCGTGCGCACCAGGCTAGGGTCAACTGAGATGGCGTCGGCGGATGTGGGCGCGGTGTTGGCCAGAGCCATATTGTGATTGTAGTCGCGCAGCGTGGAATAAGAGATCAGCCCTGTGGGGCGGTCCAGCTTGCGCATAATGTCATCGCAGGCATCGATGCACAAAGCGCATGTGATGCACTCCATCTGCTGGCCTTCGCGAATATCAATGCCGGCGGGGCACACCACAATGCAGGCGCTGCAATCCACGCAATCGCCCATAGCTCCGCCAGCGGCCTCCGCCTTTTTGCGCCCGTGGGTGCGAGGCTCGCCGCGCCAGTCATTATAGGTGACGACCAGACTATCCTCATCAAGCATAGCCGCCTGAATGCGTGGCCAGGGGCACATGTAGTTGCAAACCTGCTCACGCATGTGCCCGCCAAAAATATATGTTGTGGCGGTGAGAATGCCCACGGTGGCATAAGCCACGAAAGCCGCCTGCCCTGTGAGCAGATCCACCAGAAGAGTTGGCGCGTCAGCGAAGTAAAAGATCCAGGCACCGCCGGTGGCAACGGCAATGGCCAGCCAGGTGGCATGCTTTGCGAAGCGCTTGCGGAACTTGCTGAAACTCATGGGCGCGCTGTCCAGGCGAATGCGGGCGTTGCGCTCCCCTTCAAAGAAGCGCTCAACCACCAGAAACAGATCGGTCCAAACGGTTTGCGGGCAGGTGTAACCACACCATGCACGGCCAACCACTGAGGTCACCAGAAACAGGCCGATACCAGCCATCACCAGCAGACCGGCCACGAAGTAAAATTCCTGGGGCCATATCTCGATCCAGAACGCGTAGAAGCGGCGATTGGCAATGTCGACCAAAACGGCCTGATCGGGGGCAAACTCCCCCCGGTCCCAACGGATCCAAGGCGTGATGTAATAGATGGCCAGTGTGGCGGCCATGACGATCCACTTGAAGCGTCGAAAGCTGCCCTTTGCGCGTTTTGGGTGGATCTTCTTGCGCTTCTCATACATTTTGATGGGGTCGTGACCGCCGCCGCCAATGTCACTGTCCATACCTCCACCAAAGCCGCCGCCCAGGCGGTCACTTCTGGCCTCCCCCATCACTGCACTTGCTTGGCTCACGCTCACTCGCCTTATGTCAGATGCAAAAATCGCATGCTGGTTGGCCGATCATGTTTGAGTTGGAAGCTGTTTGCCTTGATCGAAGTCAAATGCGGCAAACCAATAGAGAAAACCGGCCTGCCCAAAGCTGGGCTGAGGGGTGCCAAACGTGCCGACACCCCAGACCATTAGGGCCCGCAGGAACGCTACTGGCCGCCCCCCAGACTGTGGACGTACAGCGCAAGCTGGCGAACCGTCACATCGTCAAGGCGATCTTGCCAACCGGGCATGACGCCCATCTTGGGTGCGCTGATCTGTGCGACAATCTGCGTGAGCTCGCCACCATAAAGCCAGATGGCATCATTGAGGGCTGGCGCACCCAGCTCCACCATGCCTTCACCGGCCTCGCCGTGACATACCGAGCAATTGTCGATGTACAGGGCCATGCCGGATTCATGCGCTCCAGGGTCGACACCGGGGTTCGACAGGCTAGCGACGTAAGCGGCAACATCTTTGATCTCGTCGCGTTGCAAAATGTCGCCAAAGGCGGGCATTTGCGAGATTCGCGTATCGTCATCACCAGTGTAGCGAATGCCGTGGAGCAGTGTCAGATAGATATCATCCACCGTACCGCCCCAGAGCCAGTCATCATCCACCAGATTGGGGTATATGCCACCGCCAGCGGCACCTGACCCATGGCATTGCGAACAGTTGACCCGAAACGCAGATTCACCACCGGCCAGGGCAAACTGCATCAGTTCAGGCATTGTTGCCGCGTCGGCGAGTTCAATTTGTGTAAGTTCAGATGCAAGTGCCGCCCGGCTGGAGGCAACCGCCTGAACATCGCTTGCAAGGTCTGCGCGGCTGGACCATCCCAGAAGGCCCGAAGTTGATGAATTGATGAGCGGGAAAGCAGGATAGGCCAGGGAGTAGATCAATGCGAACACGATGGTGCCGTAGAAGGACCAGAGCCACCAACGCGGCAAGGGATTGTTGAGCTCCTTGATGCCATCCCATTCATGCCCGGTTGTGTCGGTGCCGGTGATGTCATCTTTTTCAATCTTGCTGGACATCTTGGTCCTCCCGGAACGGAATTTGTGCTGCATCTTCATTGATCGCTCGGCCGCCGGGACGGAAAGTCCAGATGACGACACCGATGAAAATGAGGAACATGTAAAGGAGGCCCCAGCTGTCTGCGAAGGTCCTCATGTCTTGATAGTTAAGCTCCATGATCGGCCCCCCTATCGAGCCGGAGCGGGTTCGTAGGTCGAGAAATCGACCAGCGTTCCGACCATTTGAAGATAAGCGATCAGGGCATCCATTTCTGTGATGCGCGCTGGATCACCGTCGAAATCGCCAATCACCGCCTTAGGATAACGTTCCGCCATGGCATCCCAGTCGGCGTCGAAATCAGCTTGAACCTTTAAGTCATTAGCGGCGTTATCGATCATTTCTTGCGAGTAGGGGACGCCAAGTCTGGCGTTGGCGATCAAGTGCTTTTCAGGCTCGGCAAAGTCGAGGTCGGTATCCAACAGAAAGCCGTAGGAAGGCATAATGCTCTCAGGCACCACCGACTGCGGATCGACAAGGTGCTGGACGTGCCATTCATTGGAATAGCGTCCCCCCACCCGGGCCAGATCGGGCCCGGTGCGCTTGGAGCCCCACTGAAACGGACGGTCATACATGCTTTCAGCCGCCAGTGAAAAGTGGCCGTAGCGCTCCACCTCATCGCGGAAAGGCCGGATCATCTGACTGTGGCAGACATAACAACCCTCACGGATGTAAATGTTGCGACCGGCTAGCTCCAAGGGCGAGTAAGGGCGCATGCCCTTCACCTTCTCAATGGTGTTCTCCAGGTAGAAGAGCGGCGCGATTTCCACGATGCCCCCTACGAGAACCGCCAGCAGTGAGAAGACGAACAGCAGTGAAACATTGCGCTCCAGCTTGGCGTGCTTAGCCAGAAAACGGCTAGTAAGATTGGGCGATTGTGCCATGTCAAAAGTTCCTCTCCGACAGCTCTATTCTGCCGGCTCAGCAAAGGCCGGACGGTCGTTGACGGGTTTTGGAGTGGACCGCATGGGAGCTTCGTCACGCTGCTCGCCACGAATGGTCATGAAGATGTTGAAGGCCATCACCAGCGCGCCACTGAGGTACAGAAGTCCCGCACCAAACCGCGCCACATAATAGGGGTAGAGCGCTTCAACACTCTCCGCGAACGAGTAAACGAGGTAGCCCTGGGCATCATATTCGCGCCACATCAAACCCTGGGTGATACCCGACACCCACATGACCGCGGCGTACAGAACGATGCCAAGGGTCGCGAGCCAGAAGTGCCAGTTGACCATGCGCAGAGAGTAAAGCCGGTCCCGGCCCCACAGGCGTGGCGCAAGGAAATAGAGCGCGCGGCAAAAGTGATCATGCCGTTCCAGCCCAGAGCACCCGAATGCACATGGCCGATGGTCCAATCCGTGTAGTGGCTCAACGAGTTCACCGTTTTGATGGACATCATAGGTCCTTCAAAGGTCGACATGCCGTAGAAGGCCAGGCTGATGACCATCATGCGCAGAATTGGGTCCGTGCGAACTTTGTCCCAAGCGCCCTGCAGGGTCATGAGCCCGTTGATCATGCCGCCCCATGAGGGCATCCACAGCATGATGGAGAACACCATGCCCAGCGTCTGCGCCCAGTCCGGCAGCGCCGTGAAGTGCAGATGGTGCGGGCCAGCCCAGATGTAGAGGAAAATCAGGCCCCAGAAGTGAATGATGGACAGGCGGTAGGAATAGACCGGACGGTCGGCCTGCTTGGGCACAAAATAATACATCATGCCCAGGAAACCGGCGGTCAGGAAGAAGCCCACCGCATTGTGCCCGTACCACCATTGCGTCAAAGCGTCTTGCACGCCGGCAAATGCAGAATAACTCTTAGTACCCAACAGTGACACCGGCATGGCAAGGCCATTGACCAGATGCAGCATTGCGACGGTGACGATGAACGATAACAGGAACCAGTTGGCCACATAAATGTGCGGCTCCTTGCGCTTGATGATGGTGCCAACAAACACCAGCAAAAAGGCGACCCAAACCACTGTAAGCCACAGGTCTACATACCATTCAGGCTCTGCATATTCCTTGGATTGGGTGATGCCCAGTAAATAGCCGGTGGCGGCCATCACGATAAACAGCTGGTATCCCCAGAAGACGAACCAGGGCAGCCCACCGCCCCAAAGCCGTGCACGGCAGGTGCGCTGCACGATGTAAAATGAAGCTGCGATCAGCGCCGTCCCGCCAAACGCGAAAATGACCGCTGAGGTGTGAAGTGGCCGTATGCGTCCAAAGTTCAGATATGGCTCGATATTGAGCGCAGGCCACGCCAGCTGCGCCGCGGCCACAACACCCACCAGAAGACCGATCACCGCCCAAAAAGTTGTGGCCATCACAGCATAGCGGATAACGTCATCCATATATTGGGTCTGCGCCTCGGCTGCAGCCGCTTGGCTTTGTGCGCGCGATAGTGCCGGCTTTGGAGTGTAGTCCAACCGGCGCAGCATCACGATCGTCGCCAGGGCAAGGATGATCGCCAAAATGGTGAAATGCTGACTGAAGAGTGCATCCTGAGAAAAGGCGGCCAGCAGCATAGCTGCGAAAGCGCCCAGGCCCGTAATGGCTATTGGTGTTCCGTTTTGCATGGTTTCCCCCGCATGCAGGTCCTTGGACCGGTCGTTTGGGGGAATTAATCCATGGGCCAGCCATCCGCGCCTTGATCGAGATCAAAGCCTCCAAAACAAGATCAGGTAAAACTGTCGCTGCCAGAAGCAGCAATCCACCCTTCATGCGCGAGGGTAAACACCGATGGGAGTGTGCAATGGAGAAAGCGAAAGCCATGTATGGGGCCGGCTTGGAAGTGGCCGCAGATCTATGGCGCGCGCCAGCAATTGATCCAAAGCTTGTTGAACGGCTTCAAGCCCATCTCACCAGCCAATTGGACCTGTGCGCTGCCCTTGAGACCATCGCAGACGGCTTGCCGGACAATGTCTGCCGCCAAACATGCCTGCATGCAGCGCGGTCGATCTATCCGATTGTGAAGTCGGCCCACGAGTTTGAAGAAGATGAGCTGTTTCCAGCAATCAAGGAGGTTTTTCTGGCACAGGACACGCGCCCTGAAAGCCCGTTTGAGCGGCTTATGGAAGAGCACTGGGAAGATGAAAGCTTCGGCCAGGAGCTAGCCGAAGTCATCCGGGAGTTTGTAGCGGGCCGCGACACCAACACAGACAAATTGAGCTATATGCTGCGGGGTTTTTTTGAAGGTCTGCGCCGCCATATCGCCTTTGAAAAAGAAGTCTTCACGCCAATTTTTGCCACACAGACTGCTTGAGCGGAGACGAACTACACCATGGCGATGCCAGTGGACATTCAGACAGCGCCCGACTTCCGGCCTGCCAACATGTCAGACCTGAAGGCGGCTTTGAACGCTGGGCTGAGGGATTTTCTTGCGCGCCCCCTAATCGGCCTTCTGTTTGCATCCGTCTACATTGTCATCGGTTACGCGATTTTTGGCAGCCTCTTTATTTTGCAGGAGGCCTGGTTGGCCATACCGTTCATCATGGCTTTTCCGCTCTTCGCGCCGTTCGCAGCCGCGGGCTTGTATGAAGTGAGCCGTCGCCGTGAGCTGGGTGAGACCGCAACTCTTGGTGAAGTCATGCTGACGGTTTGGCAACAGCGCGGTCGTGATATGGGGTGGATGGCATTCACCGTGCTCTTTGTCTTGTGGATCTGGATATATCAGGTTCGGCTCTTGCTTGCGATATTCCTGTCCCGCCTGGCTTTCTCTTCCCTCGACAACTTTTTTGAGTTGGTTTTTCAAACCAGCCAAGGTTGGGGGTTTCTAATCGTGGGCACACTGATTGGCGCTGCGCTGGCGACAGTGCTGTTTTCAGTAACCGTTATCGCAATGCCGCTGCTGTTAGACCGCGACATCGATTTTATAACGGCCATGATCAAGAGTGTTCAGACGGTGCTTGCAAGCCCAATTGTCATGCTGGGCTGGGGGTTTGGGCTGGCGGTGGCGCTCACCGCCTCCATGGTGCCAGCGCTCCTGGGTCTGTGCCTGACACTGCCCGTAGCGGGGCACGCCACATGGCACCTTTATCGAGGTCTCCAAACATAGTCGCTTTCCATATTTGCTGGCAAAATGGCTGGAGTGGACAGCAAACCTCTCTTAAAATTCTAACCAAAGGAGACACATAGTGGCTGAGCGCGACCGGGCGGCCGACAATGATACACCAAGCGTCTGTGCGACGTGCCAGGCGCGCAATGGCGGCATGTGCAGTGTTTTAACTTCGGAAGAATTGGTTTTTCTAAGCCAATATTCGGTACGCTCTGAAATCGAGCAGAACTCGGAAATTCTCGCCGCAGACGAGGCGGTCTCGAGCTATTCCAACATCATCTCCGGCGTTGTGAAACTCACCAAATTGATGCCGGACGGTCGTCAGCAAATCGTTGGGCTGCAATTTGCCCCCGACCTGATCGGTCGACCTTTTGGATCGCAATCTCAAGTCACTGCAGAAGCCGCTAACGTTGTGCAGCTTTGCTCCTTCTCAAGGCGAACGCTGGATAAATTGCTCCAGGAGTCTCCAGAGTTGGAACACAAGCTTCATATGCAAGCTCTCGCCGACCTGGATGAAGCGCGCGAAAACCTGCTGTTGCTGGGACGAAAGTCTGCGATGGAAAAAGTGGCGAGCTTCATTCTGATGCTCATCCGTCACTTGGATGGTGCGGATCAAACCGATGCAGGTCAAACCGGAAAAGCCGGTGCCCAAGTGCAGCTCCCACTGAAACGCGTGGAGATTGCCGATTTTCTTGGACTCACAATCGAAACCGTTAGTCGTCAAATTACAAAGCTCAGAAAAGCTGGCGTCATTACAATGGCAGACAATTCGCACATTGCTGTCGACAGCATCGAAAGACTTCAGGCAATTTCTGGAGAAGTCGATTGATATCGAAATCCGATGCGCAAACGGCGTCAGACCAATTGCATAGTGGCTAGCACACACTGCAAGGGGCGGTATTTGCCAGTTGCTCCATGTCACAGGCCGGGACATCAAAATATAAACCACAGTTGCAGGCGACCGCACCCCCTCGCACGCCCTAGGGGCCGCATGAGCAAAGCAGACGGTTGATTGGCTGGGGCACGAGGCACGCCTCACCCAACGTGCGAGCCCGGCGCCAATATCGACCTGCATCAGACACGCTCCAGCGCAGGATCACGATTTCATATCAGTTCAAAAGTCGCTCAGTGCGGTGATCTCGCCACAAACAGAGCACAAAGAGGTGGACGTTTGTTACAAAATAACATAATTGCCCGCCTCAACATAATGCGACACCTGAAAGAGGTCATGAAGACATGCCTAAAAAACCAAGTTCTGCATGGACCGGCCTGGTCACCCTTATCGCTGCTGGCGCTCTTACCCTTCCATTGACGATGACCGACGCTCAAGCCGCTGAAATGACGATTGCAGCCCCCTTTGGCCCCGCAAGTGATGTGCCTGACCCCCGGGCGCGACAGAACGGTTGGATGAGCAATCGCGCCGGTGTTTCAGAAACACTTATCGGCCTGGACTACGAGATGAATATGGTGCCGCGTCTGGCGACGGCCTTTGAAAATGTTTCTGATACAAGCTGGAAACTGACCCTCCGCGACGATGTATTGTTCCACGATGGAACACCGATGACCGCTCAGGCCGTAAAGGCATCATTTGAGAAATTGAGCATTGACGGCCATCCAGGTCACAACCCGCGCCTGGTCAAGC
This sequence comes from Pseudomonadota bacterium, assembly GCA_039815105.1. Lineage (GTDB taxonomy): Bacteria > Pseudomonadota > Alphaproteobacteria > Rhizobiales > Rhizobiaceae > JBCBXA01. The sequence goes on along the minus strand of JBCBZX010000012.1, from coordinate 5,515 downwards.
TGCTGGGCATCTCCAGCATCCAAGTCGTCGACGACACCACGCTGATTTTTGAAACCGACGGACCAAACTCAGCATTCCTGTGGGCGTTGACGGAGCCTTCCGCAGCCGTTCTGAAGGAAGGTACTGAAGAACTTCCCATCATCGGAACAGGCCCATTTGTCTTCGACATGGCCAAAACGGACAAAACCTACCAGGTCACCGGGTTCGCAGATTATTGGGGCGGGGCGCCAAAGCTGGACAGGCTGGTCATTGATGCGATCAGCGACCCTTCTGTGGCGGCACTGGCATTGCAGGCCGGCGATGTTGATCTGGTGACGCACTACCCCGAGCCCGATTTTGCAAAGCTGAAAGAGGAAGGCGATGCCCAACTGTTTTCAGAAGCAACGGGCCGCCTGTTCTTCATGCAATTGCAGGTCGAGGATGGACCCCTGGCAAATAAAGATTTGCGCCAGGCGATTTCGTTGGGCCTCGACCGCGAGACCATTGTTGCAGCGTCACTGGCAGGTGTTGGCGGACAGGCCGCACAGGGCATCTTCCCAGCCAGTATGGGTTCATGGGCCAACACCAATATCTCCCTGAACTATGATCAAGAGGCTGCGAAGGCCATGCTGGACAATGCCGGGATCGTCGACACTGACGGGAATGGCATCAGGGAAGTGGATGGAAAGGACGTGGTCCTGCAACTGCGCAGCTATGAGGGACGCGCCGCCCTGCGCCCGACGCTGGAAATCTCACAAGTCATGCTGCAGCAGCTTGGCCTGGGTGTTGAAGTTGCCATGGGCGAGTGGGGCGCCAACAATGAGGCGCTGGCGTCCGGTGAAATAGATATGCATCTGCAGGCTTGGGGCACGGCACCCCAGGGTGACCCCGACTACTTCCCCAGCACGCTTCTTGCGTCCCAAGGCAGCTCCAATGTCGGCGGCTACTCAAATGCGAAACTGGACGAACTTCTCACACAGGGCCGCAGCCTGTTTGACACAGAAGAACGCCGACCGGTCTATGCCGAGATTCAGGCGATCATCAACAAAGACCTGCCGCTGATCCCATTGTTTCACAAGACGCAGGTTTCCGTTGGCAATGGTAAGGTACGAGGTTATCGCATCCACCCCGCCGAGACATACCTCGCCACGCCAGACCTGACGATTGTCGAGTAAACCGAACCCTCTTCTGACGGTTGAATCCCTGTCCGTCGAAATTGGCGGGCGGGGTATCCTGCATGACGTCTGCCTTGAGATGAAACCGGCTGAGTGGTTGGCCGTGGTTGGAAGTTCGGGCTCCGGCAAGTCCACTCTGCTGCGTGCCATTATGGGCCTTAAACGGCCTGCGCGGCCCACCACGGGCCATATGCAGTTTGATGGCGCGCAGTGGCACTTTGCAGACAAGGCATTGGCCCGGCCTTCGGGAATCGCTTTCGTTCCGCAAAGTCCAGCCCATGGCTTTGACCCTCTGCGCAGACTTCGATGGCAGATGGCTCAGCTCAAACGACGAATGGGGCGCGAACACGCTTCCCACGAAGCGTTGTTCAACATGCTGGGCTTGCCGGACCTGGGGGGCCTCTATCCCCACGAGTGGAGCCGCGGAATGCAGCAACGCCTGCTGTTGGCAATGGCGCTGATGAGCGATCCCAAATTGCTCATCCTTGACGAGCCTACATCCGCCCTGGACCTCATCATCGCCGCCCAGGTTCTTGAGGAGGTCAGGCGCATAGTACAGGACAAACGCATAGCCGTGATGATGGTCACGCACGACCTGGCTTTGGGGGCGAGATATGCGGATAACATCGCCATCATGGAGGCGGGACATCTGGTTGAGTTCGGGCCAAGCGAAGCCGTCATCGCCGCGCCAAAAACAAAATGTGGACGCGAACTGGTGGCCCACCGTCATTGGCATTCGGCCAGCCCGGTGAATGACCGTGCGGCCCGATAAGGCAATCCTGTCAGTCGCGGGCCTTTCGGTACGAGTGGGCGGTGCCCTTTTGCTCGACGACATCACCTTCCGGATCGCGAAGGGGGAGGTGCTATGTGTGGTCGGTGAAAGCGGCGCCGGAAAGTCCACGCTTCTGCGCGCCTTACAAGGTCTGGTGCCGGCGATTTGTGATCGGTTTCACTTCGCACCTGCAGGTCTCACATTGGACGGCACAATGCCTGGCACTGTCGGCCTGCCGAAAACCAGATGGGTCATGCAAGACCCGCTGGCCGCATTGAACCCCCGTCAAAGCCTTGGCACATCCATCGCCGAAAGCGCGCATCGTCAGGCCCACGGCACAACCCAGCTCAATGAGCTGGTGATACAGGCGCTCCATGATGTGGAGCTAGAGCCGGAGTTCTACCGCAGACGGCCGGGCCAAGTGTCTCTGGGGCAAGCCCAGAGGGCGTGTTTGGCTCGCGCCCTGATTGCCAAGCCCGAACTCATCTTCTTTGATGAACCCCTCAGTGCCCTGGACGCATTGGTGCAAAAAAAAATTGCCCGGCGGATGGACGATCTGCGTGAGGAAACAGGCATGACTTATGTTGTGGTCACCCACGATATCGGATTTGCACAAGCCTATGCAGATCAGATCCTTGTTCTCAGAAACGGTCGAATGGAGGCTTATCAAACGCGGCACGAATTTTTCAGCGCCCCCGCCAGTGATTATGCGCAGGCGTTGATTGAAGCAGCCCATAGGCTGGGTGCCCTTGGTTCCACTGCGCCACGCCAGCCACTTGCCGCGGCGCACACCAGCGAGGCGGCACGATGAACCTCATCTTGCTGCGCCTGTGTGGCTTGGTATTGGTATTGCTGGGGGTCAGCCTCATCACCTTTACACTCATTCATTTTTCGCCAGGCGATAAGGCCGCCATGATTGCCCATGCGCGCTACCCGGATGTGGTGAGCTTCCCTCCAGAAATATTGGCGGCAATTCGCAGTGAGTTTCATCTTGAAGAGCCCTTCATAAGTCAGTTTGCCTATTGGCTCGGAGGCATCATGTCGGGGGAGTTTGGTGTGTCCTACGCCAGCGGCAAACGCGTCTGGGATGTGTTCGTGGGGAGTTTAGCTGAAACGGCAACCCTAGCTCTGTCATCCTTGACCATTGGATTGGTGGCAGCCTTCCTGCTGGCCAGTCTGGCGGTGCATTATCGTGGCACCTTCATTGATCGGCTGGCCGTCATCATTGCCTCCATAGGAAACGCGATGCCCAATTATTGGCTGGCGCTTCTGCTAATTTTAGGGGTTTCAGTGACACTGGGCTGGCTGCCGGCCTATGGCACCGGCACCCTCGCCCACCTTGTACTCCCTGCCCTCACATTGTCGTTTTGGGTCATGGCCTCCCAAACGCGCCTTTTGCGCAGTTTCATGCTGGATGCCTACGATCAGCCGTTCATTGAAACCCTACGCCTGCGGGGTATTTCAGAACGCGAAATTTTCTTTTCCCATATTGTACCCCATACCCGCCTGCCCGCCCTCACCATGATCGGATTGGATCTAGCGGCGCTGCTCGAAGGCACAATCATCATTGAACTGATCTTCGCTCGTTCCGGGTTGGGCTCGCTTTTGGCAGGGTCTGTTTTGTCCCGCGATCTGCCGGTGATGATGTTTGTCATCATGTTTTTTGCGGCGACTTACGTCATCATAAACACGGCAATTGACCTCTATCAGACCATTGCAGATCCCCGTGCGCGGGAAGCAAAGACGATGCAATGAGCAACATTATCGCCTCACCAGCCGACCGCGTATTGGAACCGACGACCAGTCCATTGGGGCGATTTGCGCGGCGCGTCGCCTGGGGGGGCGTAGCCCTTGCCCTGTTGGGCCTGTTCGCATGGTGGATGACGCCCTACCAGCCAGCGGATGCGGACTTTCTGAATCGCTTGGCGCCCCCCGGTAGCCGAAACTGGTTCGGAACGGACCAGCTGGGGCGCGACATCGCCACGCGGCTTTTATACGGCGTTTTCTGGTCTCTGGCCTTGTCCGTCATGATTGCCAGCACTGGACTGATCGTAGGCACTGCCCTTGGCTTGATCGCAGTGCGGGCAGGGCGCTTGGGTGATTTCGCATTGATGCGGACCACCGACAGCTTCTTTGCTTTCCCGGAGCTTGTAGCCGCCGTTGCGTTTGCGGGTCTTTTCGGCCCTTCGACAACAAACCTCGTCATCGCCCTTTCACTCGTCAGCTGGATGAAGTTCACCCGCCTCACACGCAGCCTCGCCCATGGTTTGGACCAGCAGGGATTTGTCATTCAGGCCCGGTTGAACGGCCTGTCTTCGGCCTTGGTCCTGTGGCGACATATCCTTCCCAATATCGTGCCGTCATTGCTCGTTCTGTGGACCAATAGTTGGTCACGCACCATTCTGTCCGTGTCCGGCCTCAGCTTTCTTGGATTTGGCGTGCAGCCGCCAACAGCGGAACTGGGGGCCATGCTGTTAGACGGTAAGCCCTATATGCAAACCGCACCCCATGTGATGATCTTTCCAGGCCTTGCAGTGCTCATCTGTGTCCTCACCATCAACCTGTTGGGGGACCGTTTGCGCGATTTGGTGGCGGACCAGGATGCACGATAGCAACCCTCCAGCCGACCGTCATACGGATAAAGCGGGAATTGCCCTTCGCGTTGGCGCAACGTTCTTCTTCACGGTCATGGTCATCTTTGTGAAACTTTTGGCCGACGATGTTCCGCTGGGACAAGTCGTGTTTTTCAGAAGCGCTGTGGCATTGCTTCCATTGATGCTTTTCCTGATGTGGAGCCAAGATTTTCCGCGTGGGCTGCGCACCACCCGCCCGTTGGGTCATATTTTGCGATGTACACTTGGCTGCATCGCCCTGTTCGCGTCATTTGCGTCGCTCAAATATCTACCCTTGGCCCACGCCTCAATCATTGGCTATCTGGCACCGGTGATGGCGGTTGTCCTGGCTCGATTTATTCTGGGTGAAACGATCACGAAATTGCGATGGTTCGCCGTGGCTCTGGGCTTTGTCGGCATGCTCGTGCTGGTGGCGCCCGAACTCACTGCGACAACCCTGGACGAAAGCTATCTCATTGGCGTGGGGCTGGCATTTGCCATGGCCATCTTCACCGCCGGTGCAAAGATCCAAATCCGAAGCCTCGCCCTCACCGAGAATGCCGGAGCCATTGCGTTCTATTTCGCGCTCACATGCGCCATCGCCGGTCTGGGCACACTGTTCTGGGGCTGGGTATGGCCAAACGCGACACAGTTTTTATTGCTATGCGGTGCTGGACTGGCGGGGGGCGTGGCCCACATCATGATGACCTTGGCCCTTCAACAAAGCGAAGTCTCAAAGCTCGCGCCATTTGAATATTTGTCGCTGATATTCGCAGTCATCGCTGACTTCGTATTTTTCGCCATCATCCCCGGCAGCCCGTTCTACCTGTCGACGCTGTTAATCATCGCTGCCGTGTGGGCCATAGCAGCAAGAGATGGCGTAAGATCACAACCGGCTACCCGCAGCATTGGCAACCAAGCGCCCGGCACTTCGGTATCACCTCAATCAAACAGGAAATAGCCCACCTGAAGGTGTG
>JBCBZX010000048.1:0-13402 GCA_039815105.1 Pseudomonadota bacterium | reverse complement strand
GATCATCCGCGTGAACCAGGAAACCCAGCGCATCAGCCTTGGCATGAAGCAGCTGGAAAAAGATCCTTGGGACGAAATCGGTCAGCGCTTCCCAGAAGGCGCGAAAATCACCGGCCGCGTGACCAACATCACCGATTACGGCGCATTCGTCGAGCTGGAGCCAGGCATCGAAGGCCTGATCCACGTGTCGGAAATGTCCTGGACCAAAAAGAACGTGCACCCCGGCAAGATCGTCTCCACCTCGCAGGAAGTGGATGTGGTCGTGCTGGAAGTTGACAGTTCCAAGCGCCGCATTTCCCTGGGTCTCAAGCAGACCTTGGACAATCCATGGGATGCGTTCCTCGCGAACAGCCCGATTGGCTCCACCGTTGAAGGCGAAGTCAAGAACAAGACCGAGTTTGGCCTGTTCATCGGCCTGGAAGGGGATGTGGACGGGATGGTACACCTGTCAGACCTCGACTGGAACCAGCCCGGCGAGCAAGCCATTGAGAACTATGAGAAGGGCGACACGGTCCAGGCTCAGGTTCTCGATATCGACGTTGAAAAAGAGCGTATCTCGCTTGGCATCAAGCAGCTTGGTCAAGACGCGATCGGTGACGCAGCCGCTTCCGGCGATTTGCGCAAAGGCGCCATTGTCACTTGTGAAGTCACAGCGATTACGGATGGTGGCCTCGAAGTGAAACTGGTGGATCACGAAGAGATCGAAAGCTTCATCAAGCGTTTCGACCTGGCCCGTGACCGCGACGAGCAGCGCCCAGAGCGGTTCTCCGTCGGCCAGAAAGTCGATGCCCGCATCACCATGTTCGACCGCAAAAACCGCCGCGTTGGCGTGTCGATCAAAGCGCTGGAGATCGCAGAAGAGAAAGAAGCGGTCGCACAATACGGCTCTTCCTCCTCCGGTGCGTCCCTGGGCGACATTCTGGGCGCAGCCCTAAAGAGCGACGGCGACGACAGCTAGAACCTAGCTGATGCTTAAAACTCAAAACCCGCGCTTGCCGAGCGCGGGTTTTTTTGTGCCTCACCGCAATCAGCGGCTGACCGTCACAAAAGCTTCGCTCAATCGTCATTGCCGTTACGTCATTTGATTATCTTTTCTGCCGGTCACTTTTGTTCCCGGAGAACTTATCATGCTTCGCGCACTGACTTTTGCAGCTGCTGCCCTGGCGGCCCACCAAGCGACTCAACTGCCAGCTCTTGCTGCTGGCCATTCCACTGATGTTTCGGTCCAACTCGGCCCGCGCCCGTTCTACCTTATTGATTCCATGGCAGAGAGCGAACTCAAGACAAAGCTGCAGGCTTGCATGGCCGGGCCTTTTGAGAAGTCTGACTGGTCCATCGGTCACCGCGGCGCACCACTCATGTTCCCGGAGCACACGGTTGAGTCCAATGTTGCCGCTGCTCGCATGGGCGCAGGCATTCTGGAGTGCGACGTCACCTTTACAAAGGACAAGGAACTGGTCTGCCGCCACGCGCAGAATGATCTTCACACCACCACCAACATTCTGGCGACCGATCTTGCCTCAACTTGCAACAAGCCTTTCGCCCCTGCTGCTGGCGACGATAACGCCGTGGCGGAATGCCGGACGTCCGAGATCACCCTCGCGGAGTACCAAACGCTGACGCCGAAGATGGACGCTGCCAACCGCAAGGCAGCCACAGTGGAAGAGTATCTCGACGGAACAGCCAATTGGCGCACCGACTTGTATTCTACTCAGCCAGCGACACTGATGACCCATGCCGAGAGCGTTGAGCTGTTCAAATCGCTCGGTGCGAAGTTCACCCCCGAACTGAAAACGCCATCAGTCGAAATGCCATTCAATGGCTTCAGCCAGCAAGACTACGCCCAAAAGCTCGTCGATGAATATAAGGCCGCAGGCGTTCGCGCTTCGGACGTGTGGCTGCAATCCTTTAATCTGGAGGATGTGCAGTACTGGATTGAGGCCGAACCTGAGTTCGGTGCCCAGGCCGTCTACCTGATGGATGAGTACAACATTGAAGGCTACTCCCCGATGGACCCAGCCACTTGGCCGAACACAATGGCTGAGCTGAAGGAAATGGGCATCAACTACATCGCGCCGCCAACCTGGATGCTCGTGACGCTGGACAATGGTGAGATCGTTCCATCCACCTTGGCCGTCGAAGCCAAGGCCGCTGGTCTCAACATCATCACTTGGACGGTCGAGCGCTCCGGCCCGCTGGGCAATGGCGGCGGCTGGTACTACCAGTCCATCGCAGACACCACGGACAATGATGGCGATGTATTTGAATATCTCCACGCGCTGCACGAAGATGTCGGCGTGGTGGGCGTATTCTCTGACTGGCCGGCCACAACCACCTTCTACGCAAACTGCTTTGGCCTGAAATAGCGCTCCCCACCAAACCTGATGAGAAAGCCTGCGCTTTACGGCGCGGGCTTTTTGCGTTCAGTGTCCAACTCCACGAGCGAACGGGTCACCCATGAAAGTCACATCGCTGCACATTCACCCGCTTAAGTCGGGTGCGATCATCGACCTTCAAAGCGCGCATTTGAATGGCTTTGGCCTTGCTGGCGACCGCACGATGATGGTGGTGGACGATGATGGCGTGTTCCTCACCCAGCGTGCTTTGCCGAAACTGGCCATGGTCTCGATCATTGGTGATAAGCTGTCATTTCCCGGACAAACCGAAATCGAAGTTCAATGGTCTGACCCGGTGTTCACGGCAAGCATCTGGAAATCCAGTGCGCAGGTGCAGGCGGCTGATCCGGCCGCAAGCGCAGCCCTGACCGCATATTTGGGTCACTCAGTGCGTCTGGTTCGCATTGCAGAAGACCCACAGCGCTATGCGTCGGCCAACTGGGCACCTCCCAACACGCCCATGGCTCTACAGGATGGGTACCCAATTCTGGTCGCTTGCACCGCGTCCCTGGACGATCTCAACGCAAAAATTGCCGCCGGTCCAAGTGGCCCTGGCGCACAGGTGCCCATGAACCGGTTCCGGCCGAATATTGTCATCGAGACCGACGAGCCCTGGATCGAAGACAGTTGGCGCCGGGTGCGTGTTGGCGAGGTCGTGCTCGATTTTCTAAAGCCGTGCCAGCGTTGCGTGTTGACCACGCGCGACCAAACCACCGGCGTGGCCACCAACAACGAACCCTCACGCACGCTCATGAAATGGCGCCGCTCGGTTCACCCCGACCAAAAAGGTCTCATGTTCGCGTGGAACGCGGTTTTGGTCTCCGGCGTGCGGCTGGTCGTTGGTGACGAGGTGGAGGTGCTGAAAAGCGACCCATCTGGCTGGCCAATTCAGGCTGTGCCTAAATAAGCCCGCCCATGCTTTCAGGAAGAATTCCGGTCCGCTCCAACACCCAATAGGCACCTATCACAGCAATCACGGCCGACACCGGAATGACGATGACGATTCTGTACCAGCTTTGGTTCCGCGCCCAGAAGGTGAGAGCAAAACAAGCCGCAATCACAGCCAATTGACCCAGTTCAACGCCGATGTTGAAGCCGATGAGAGCCGGTACAAATTGGCCTTCAGGGAGGCCAAACTCTCCCAGCACGCCGGCAAAACCCAGGCCGTGTAGCAGGCCAAATGCGAACACAAGTGCAATCCGGTGGCGGGCCCGTTGGTTTAGGAAAATGTTCTCCAAGCCAACATAGACGATGGACGCCGCGATAATGCTCTCAACAATCCAAGGCGTAAGCGAGATCGCTCCAGTTGCACCCAGTGCCAGCGTGATGGTGTGGGCGAGCGTGAACGCTGTGACCTGCCAAAGCAGCGGGCCCAGGCGCGCTGCAAACAGGTACAGCCCGATAACGAAGATGATGTGGTCCAGCCCCAAGGGCACGATGTGCTCGAAGCCGACGCCAATATAATCCATGAACACGCTCAGCCAGCTCTGCGGCTCAAGCGCCGCCATGCTGAAGGGTGCGCTGGCCATATCGGCCCGAAGGAATTCGGAATAAAGCGTTGTGCCATCCGGCCCGTTCAGGCGGATGATGGTTTCCGGAAAACGATCGACAAATCTGACCACCGTCTGGCCTGCTTCATCAACCGGCCCCGCGCTGACAAGGCGTACAATACTATCACGGGCTAAATCCTGATCCGGCGCCACTGGCACATCCAGACCAGCAAATTCGAGTTCGACGGGATTGCCGTCGCTGGTGATGGAAACGGCCTGCAAGTAGGCGGCAAGTTCTGGCTGGAACTGGGCCTCCAGATCGCCGGGCGCCAGCGACCTAAGGCGATCATAGGTCTGCGCCTGTGGTGTATCTTCCGTATTGTCATGTTCTTCGCCAATGTCAGCCAGCCACGCTTCAAGGTTGGTTTCCATTGCAATGGATAGGCGCCCATCTTGAATTGTCATATCCACGATGGTGGGTCGCAACTCATGGGCCGTTGCTGGTGACAGCACGCTCATCAAAGCGGCCATCGTCATGGCGACCAATGCCGCCATCAGCCCCATGGGGCTCTTTAGCCGCTTGTCCTTACCCGCCATCCTCACATATGCTCCACCCATGACATTCAAGGCCCATTTTATTGAAATTCCGGTTGAACCTATCAATGGTTTTCACACCTGTCGCGACCGCTTTTGTAAATCTCCCCCGGGCGTTTTTCTGATAGCTGCCCTGGTTTTGAGTGCCCTTTTCCCCGCCACGATCAGGAGCGCGAACGCCCATGAATTCTGGTTGCAGCCGGAGCAATATGTTGTGGCGGCCGGGGAAGCTGCGCAGGCGACCATTCGGGTGGGAGAAGACTTCAAAGGCAATTCCTACAGCTACAACCCCAACGATTTCGAACGCTTTGACCTGTTGGTCGAAGGTGAGCTGACACCCTTGGCGGGCCAGCTGGGGGATCGACCGGCCATGAACGTTCCAAATCCGTCTGATGGTCTTTTGGTCGGCATTCACCAGAGTGATCTGGAGCGCCTAACTTATCGCGAGTTCGAAAAGTTTGAAGCCTTCGCCCGCCTCGAAGGGCAAGACGAAGTGATCGAGGCGCATAAAGCGCGGGGTCTGGCCGAGTCCGGTTTTGAAGAGGTCTATCGCCGCTTCGCAAAAACCTATGTGAAAGTAGGAGATGGTGCGGGCGCAGACCAGGCCGTGGGGATGGCGCTTGAGCTGGTGGCTCTGACCAACCCCTATCAGTCGGGCACCCGTGACGTGTCATTCCAGCTCTTGCGCGACGGCAAACCAGAAGCCAACGCACAGGTCGCTGTCTGGTCTCGGGAGTTTGGAGCGGCGGATGATGCAGGCAATACGCTCAAGGGTGAGCGGGTTCTGTTGCGAACAGACGAGGTTGGTCGCGTGTCCATACCAACAATTGCCGGCAGGGAATATCTTGCCAGCGCCGTCTTGATAGAGGAACCAGGCCCCGAGCAGTTGGCAGAGCGTGCCAACGCGGTCTGGTACAGTCTTTGGGCCTCGGCCACATGGTTGGCCACCCAATAGGCCACTCACAAGCGCTGTACGTGCGTCCGGAAAATTAGGGTTGGAAACCAAGTCAATGAGCGTCATCACAAATCCATCTGGCCTGGCGGCCGCCCGGCAAGAGCGCCGCAAGCTTGCGCTGTGGCGTCTGTTGGCTTTCACGGCATTTGTCGCGGCCTGTCTGGCAATTGCATGGGGCGCGGGGGCCTTTAAGGGCCTGTCGGGTGGCGCAGGCCCACATATTGCGCGGGTGGCGATCCATGGCCCCATTTTCGACAATCGTCCTCTTCTGAAACTGCTGGATGATGTCGGCGCGGACGAAAATGTTCAGGCCGTTATTCTGGACATGAACACGCCGGGCGGCACAACGGTTGGCGGTGAGGCGATTTACGAAGCGGTGAAAACCCTGGGCGAAACCAAACCTGTCGTGACACAGGTGGGAACTTTGGCTGCGTCGGCCGGCTATATGATCGCCGTCGCAACGGACCATATCTTCGTCCGCCGGTCCTCCATCATCGGGTCCATCGGGGTGATATTCACCTACGCTAATGCCAGCGAATTGCTGCAGAGGATTGGCGTTGAAGTGAAGGACATCAAAACCGGCGTGTTGAAGGCAGAACCCGCCCCCTACTCAACGCCGCCCGCGGAGGTGGAGCCGGTTTTGCGCCAACTGATCGACGACACATACCAGTGGTTTGTCGATGTGGTGGCGCAAGGTCGTGACTTGCCCCGCGACACGGTGATCGCGCTCGCCGATGGTCGGGTTGTCTCCGGCTCCCGTGGTGTTGAGTTGAGCTTGGCTGATGCCATTGGCGGGGAGGCCGAGGTGGTCCAATGGCTGGAGGCCGAAAAGGGTATATCCGCCGATCTGGAAGTGCTCACATGGCGTGTGCCCGCCGATACGGGCTTTGGTCTATTCGATCTGGGAGCCAAAGTGCAGAAGCTATTGGGTGCGTTTGGCTTGGACCCACAGGGCGACCTGTCGATTGCGACGACATCCATTTTTCAAGCACTTGAGCCGTCACTTGCGCTGGACTCCGATGGCCAAGGCGGGTTCAATAGACAATCTGGAACTGGATTGAGGTCTGTTTTCAGGGTCGGGGATACCCAGGCTACACCATAGCCTGCACATAACTATTTCCCTGCGTGGTGTGGGCCATCCGGTGCGCCGAGTCGATTAAGAGGACTAGTTGAAACATGATCAAATCAGAACTCATCCAGAATATAGCGGAGAGAAACCCGCACCTGTTTCAGCGTGATGTCGAGAATATTGTGAACGCCGTGTTTGACACGATTGGTGACGCATTGGCCGATGGCAATCGGGTGGAGCTGCGCGGTTTCGGAGCATTTTCAGTGAAGAATCGTCCAAGTCGCCAGGGCCGCAACCCAAGAACGGGCGAATCTGTGTTCGTGGAGGAGAAATGGGTTCCATTCTTCAAAACCGGCAAAGAACTCCGTGAACGTTTGAACGAAGACCAGTAGGATCATCCGGCGTTTGGCCGCTCGACCAGTGACAATTGTCAAAGCTTTTCGCAGCTGACCTTCTTTTGTTGGTTGACCCTCATTTGTCAGTTGGCACAGTGTCAAACACCGCCAACCTGCTTAATCGCTGAATGTTTGAGACGGGCCCCGCCAGCCCTATCTCCCCAACCCCGGCAAGGAGCCACCATCTGTGCTGCGTCGCATTTTTCAAATTTTGATCGTGATCCCAGTTGCGCTGGTGCTGCTTCTATTCATGGTCGCCAACCGTGGCACCGTGCTGTTATCCTTCGATCCATTCGCCGCTGACAATCCCGCTCTGGCGTTTCAGGTTCCACTGTTTCTGTTAATTTTCGCGGCCGTGCTCATTGGTTTGATTGCAGGCGGCAGTTTGGTTTGGGCTCGCCAGCACCGTTACCGCAAACTCGCGCGTGAAGAGCACCGGGAAGTTGAGCGCCTTAGAACCAAAGTGGAAGCGGAGAAAACCCGGGCGGACACCCATGACCCAGCCGTGCCAACGCCGGGCCAGGGCGGTTCTGCGATTGTGCCGGCCCTGGCCAAACTCGACTCGTTCTAGTTCCTCGTGCGGGTTTATTCAGCGGCTGAGATCCACGCAGCGTCCGCACCCCGACGCATGGTTGAAGCGTTGCGACTGGGTTTCCAGTCTGAGCTGATGGCCCCGGTACGCCACCACCACGCCATTGCAAGAACCGGCGAGCCCGATGCCACCATGCTGCTAATGCCCGCCTGGTCTGGCCCCCAAGGGGAGCCCATGGCGGGGCTCAAATTGGTCACGGTGGTACCGGGCAATGCCAACCGAAACCTGCCTACGATCAACGGCATTTATGTGCTCAATGATGGCATATCCGGCATGCCCCTCGCCATATTGGATGGGGCGGCACTGACGGTGTTGCGAACGGCAGCGGCCTCCGCCCTTGCGGCCGACTATCTGGCACGGCCCGATAGCGCGGCGCTGACCATGCTCGGGGCCGGTGCCATGGCGCCGCATCTGATTGCCGCCCACGCCGCGGTCAGGCCTATCAAACATGTCACCATCTGGAACCGAAACATTGAGAAGGCGCATGCCTTGGCGGCGGAGATTCGCTCCGACATGGCCCTGGACATCATTGTTGAAGACGATCTTCCAAGGGCTGTCTCCAGCGCTGATATTGTGTCTGCAGCCACCCTTTCCAGCCAGCCATTGGTCAGATCAGCCGACGTGCGGCCCGGCACCCATGTGGATCTGGTGGGGGCGTTTTCGCCACAAATGCGCGAGAGCGACGGCCCGCTCATGGGCCGGGCAACGGTGTTCGCAGACACTCTGGCAGGCGCGGAAGCTGAAGCAGGCGACATACTTCAAGCAATCGATGAGGGATTTCTCACAATGGACGCCGTGGTGGCGGACCTGTTCGACTTGACCAGCGCCCGCCACGTCGGACGTATGAGCGATGGCGAGATCACCGTTTTCAAATCGGTCGGAGCCTCGATAGAGGACCTTGCGGCCGCCGCCGCGATCCACAATTGGATGTCCGCTTCGCCTTAGCTGATTTGCTCCGGCTCTAGCCAAGCAAGACGACGATCAGCGCGAGCACGATGCAAATGACGATGCTCAACAGGGTAACAATCCAGTGATTCTCAACATAATCTTCAGCTCGCATGGGGCGCTCCTGATCCAAATTTATCGCGGTATCGGGCGGCAATCGATATGTCCGCAAATGCCACGAAAGCCTATATCTCGGTTTTGCTTTTGCCCAGAGCGATCTTGCACTATGCAACCGAGGCTATGAGCCGCTCCAAATCCCAAAACAGATCTGCCAAAGCTGATCAGCGTCCCCGGCGGCCAGCGAGCCAACCCGTTCGTCCGCCCGCCGGCCAGCCCGCCAGCCAACCAGCACGCCAGCCAACCAGCACGCCATTGAAGGCGGAGCCGGTACAAGCCCCTACGTTCAGCCGCACCGGGGTCGATGCAACCGCGCGATTGCCCGAGGCTGTGCCGACGATTTTGGAAACGCAGCCCGATGCCAATTACGCCCTGATAGATTCGGGCAATGGGCAAAAGCTGGAACGTTACGGCCCCTACCGCATCGTGCGCCCAGAGGCAGCGGCGCTTTGGTCGCCCCTCTTGCCACAAAAACACTGGGAAGCGGCGGATGCAGTTTTCACCGGCGACACGGATGAAGAAGGGCCGGGTCGCTGGCGCTTTCCCCGGGCGACCCTCGGTGAAACTTGGCCCATGCGTTTCGACGATATTGCTTTCCACGGGCGGTTCACATCTTTTCGGCACGTTGGTGTGTTTCCCGAGCAGGCGGCCCATTGGCGGTGGATGGTGAAGCGTATCAAGGCCTGCAAGGCCCAGGGCCATCAGCCGCGCATATTGAACCTGTTTGGATATACCGGTCTTGCTTCCCTGGTCGCCGCCCATGCCGGCGCTGAGGTCACCCATGTGGATGCTTCAAAAAAAGCGATTGGCTGGGCGCGGGAAAATCAAGCCTTGGCAAAGCTTGATCAAAAGCCCATTCGCTGGATCTGTGATGACGCCATGAAGTTCGTCCTTCGCGAGGGGCGCCGAGGCAAAACCTATGATGGTATTCTGCTGGATCCGCCGAAATATGGGCGGGGACCAAAGGGCGAGGTCTGGCAGTTGTTTGAGCAATTGCCCGATATGTTATCTGCGGTGGAAGCCATCACCGATCCAAAGGCGGATTTCGTTGTGCTGACATCTTATGCCGTGCGCCAGAGTTTTTACGGTCTGCACGAGTTGATGCAGGAAGTGTACGCCCCGCGTGGCGGACACTTGGCGTCTGGCGAGCTTGTTCTGCGCGAGGAAACGGGCGGGCGGGCGCTCTCGACGTCGCTCTTCTCGCGATGGACCCTGGGGCCCGAAAATGAATGATGGGCAAGCCATACCGCCGGTCGATGCCACAGCGGCTGCCAAACGCCATTCTCGCAAGCCTGGGCGGGTGCACCAGATCACATCGGTGAGCAATCCCATCATAAAGGGCTTGCGTGGCCTGACCTTGAAGAAGAACCGTGATGCGCAAAGTGTGTTCATCGCCGAGGGCCTCAAACACACCATTGATGCCCTTGATCGGGGTTGGGTGATGCGCACCGTTGTGACCACCAATGCTGGGAACGCCCCCGACCTGGTGGCGGCGACGGCGGCCCGGGCTCGAGCCAGCGGTGCTGATATTCTGGAAGTGTCCGAAAAAGTCATGGCCGCTCTGGTGAAGCGGGACAATGCGCAGCCGGTGCTCAGCGTCATTGACCAAAATTGGTCGTCTCCAGAAGCGTTACTCGCCCACCACACACAAGCCACCGACACACTTTTGGTGCTGGACCGGGTCCGGGACCCCGGCAATCTGGGCACGATCATTCGCACTGTGGATGCCGTGGGGGCCAAGCGCATATGGCTGGTTGGGGACTGCACAGACCCTTTCAGTCTCGAAGCGGTTAGAGCCTCTATGGGCTCGCTCTTTCATGTCGAGATTGCGCGTTCTTCTGCCGAACAGTTTATAGCGCTGCGCGCCCGCTTGAAGGGCAAATTGTTGGGAACCCACCTGAAGGGAGCTGTCGACTGGCGCACCCCCGACTATGCCGCTGGTCCCATTGCACTCGTCATGGGCAATGAGCGTGAGGGCATGCCCAAGCCTTTGGCCGATGCGTGCGATGCCCTGATCCGCATGCCCATGGCCGGAGGTGCGGACAGTCTCAACCTGGCGGTAGCCACGGGCTTGACGCTCTTTGAAGCGCGGCGCCATCTGCTGACCGACGGAGGGTTTGAGGACGGAGCTCAAACCCAATCGTTGAGTTGGGAAGGCGTATCATGATGCCGCGTTGGCTGGTGGCCGGTTTGAGGTCAGGTCCGTTTGTCTGGCTCGTTCCCATCACCATTATTGTCGACCAGATATGCAAATGGTTCGTCGAGGCTGATTTGCCCTATGGCGAGCCGGTGGGCCTGTTGCCGTTCATTTCGCTGTATCGGACATGGAACGAAGGCATCGCCTTTTCGCTGTTTGCAGGGCTTGATGAGCTGTTTCTCATCATCCTCGCACTCATCGTGCTGCTGTTCGTCACTTACTTATGGTGGTCGGTGGAGCCCAAGCGTTGGTTGTCGCGCCTTGGTTTTGCTCTCATTTGGGGCGGCGCGGTGGGCAATCTGATCGATCGGATCTGGCATGGCCATGTGATCGATTTCATTCTGGTCCACACTCAAACCTGGTCATTCGCCATTTTCAACACTGCCGACAGCTTCATCAGTGTGGGCGCAGCGGCTGTGGTTCTCGATGAGGTTCTCATGTGGTGGCGCAGTCGTTCAGATGCCGGATAAGTAAAATTGTCTGGGTTTGGAAAAGTTGGTGTCCACCATGGCAATCGATAGATCGGACTGATTCATCTACTGTCAGTGCAAACGGGCGACGATTGCGCCATGACATTGCATCGACCGCCCACGCAGCGCTTGCGCGCTCCTGACACAAATTGGCGTTGGACGCCCGCCGAGCTCCGCCCCAATATGGGGCGTATTTTGCGTTGGGTGGTGCCCGGTGCGTGCATTGCACTTGTGGCCTATCTTGCAAGCGTTGGTGACAATCAGCTGATGATGATGGGCGCTTTGTGCATGACGGCCTTGATGGGCATCATCGGTGCCCGAGGTTATGGTCTAAAGGCACGTGAATTGAGGGCTGCGCTCACCGAAATGGAAGCGGTTCGCGACGCAGCCTGGGAAACACGCGAGAAAGCGGAAGCCGCCAGCGCCGCCAAATCGCAATTTCTTGCGGCGGTGAGCCATGAGGTCCGCACGCCTTTGTCCGGCATTCTGGGTATGAACGGCCTCTTGCTCGACAGCAAATTGACGGGCGAACAGCGGGCCTACGCAGATGCAATCGCGCGCTCTGGCGAGGCTTTGACCGCTCTGATCAACGATCTTCTGGACATCACCCTTATTGAAAAGGGCCGTTTGAACCTTGAGCCCAGTGCCACCGCTGTCGATGATCTGGCGGCATCGGTCGTGGAACTCATGGCCTCCCGTGCCGACGAGAAGGGTCTGGACATCGCGCTATACGTTGCGCCATCGGTGCCCGCAAAAGTGAAGCTGGATGCTGGTCGCCTGCGGCAAATCCTGATGAACATCTTGGGCAATGCGATCAAATTTACCGAAACCGGCGGCGCCTTGATGGAGGTTGATCTTGCCGATGACACGCTCATTTTTCGCGTGCAGGACACCGGGCCGGGCGTGCCCAAGCTGGACCGCGAGCGCTTGTTCGACGAGTTTGAGCGCCGCGAGGCAACCGAAACCCGCACACAGGTTGGGTTGGGCCTTGGCCTGGCCATCTCCCGACGTTTGGCAACGGCCATGGGCGGCACCTTGGCTTTTGTCGATCAGCCAGATGCCGAGCTTGGAGCCGCGATAGAGCTTAGACTGCCGGCTACAATACCAGCGGCGCCCGTGCTTCACAGGCCTGCCACCATCGGTGCAAGCGCGCCCGTCTGCACACCCATGCCAGCGCCTCAAAACGTTGTCTGGGTGGGGGAACCCAGTTTCACCGCCCATGTGATGGAGCGTTTTGTGCGCGATGCGGGGGCCAAGTTCCACTTCGCGGCACCTGACGCCCTGTTGCCTGCAGGCTCTCTGGTGGTGGTGGCGGATGCCGAGGTGGAGACGCTACAAACGGTTGTGCGCCACGCAAATGATGGTCAGGTTGTTGCGTGTCTTCCAGCTAAGGACCGTGATCAGCTAGGCGCTTTGCGCGATGCAGGGGCCGATGGGCACATCATCCGGCCGCTGCGCAGGGACACCATTTCAAGACTGTTATCCGGCGAACTTATCCATGCGCTGGAATCGGAGCCCGCACCCAAGACTGCCTTGACCAACAGGTCAGAGACGGCGCGTCACGTTCTCTTTGTCGAAGATGATCCGGTAAATCGTCTGCTCGTGCGTACATTATTGGAGCGCCGTGGCCACAAGGTCACAATCATGCACGATGCCCTTGAAGCCTCTAAGGTGCTTCTGGTTGCCGGCCATGAATTTGATGCCTTGGTCACCGATCTGCATTTGCCCGGGCTTTCCGGTCAGCAACTCCTCCAAGCGCTCCGGGAGCATGAAGACAGGCTTGCCTTGGCACCGCTGACAACGGTCGTTTTGACAGCCGATGCGCGGGCTGAGTTGGTCCGGGAGCTTGAGCCGCTGAAACCGGCGGCACTGTTGACCAAACCCCTGAACGCCGCCGAGCTAATGGCAGCGGTGGAGCAAACGGTGCGTCCCGAAAGCCACACATGTGCTTCGGATCGCCAGCGCGCATAGGCTCAAACAGGTGACTTTAGAAAACTGTCATTCATACGGCCGCGTTTTCGTGTAAGACCTTCCTAAGCCCGAGCGTTCGGGTTCATTTTAGCAACCGATGCTGACCTATGAACGTTCACACATCTCCTCAGTCCGAAACCTCTCCACAATCCCGCTCTTTGCCTCAGTCTGAGGCGCTGCTTGGCCAGCTCGGCTCCATGGATGTTCGCCT
>JBCBZX010000401.1:0-2464 GCA_039815105.1 Pseudomonadota bacterium | reverse complement strand
CCCGTAGCTGTGGCAGTCAGCACCGCGTGCCCCAAAGTTCTGTTTTCTCGGCTGGGGCCTCAAATTTGTGCCCATTTGCCCCCATATTCCCTGTAGCGAATCGTGCCGCAACGGCTTTGGGGGATAGACTGTGCTTGCTGAATTTGGACTGACCATTTTTGATCTTGTGGTGGCGGCCTTTGTGCTACTGGCCATCGTTGTTCTGTTCTCCGGTGTGAAAACGGTGCCCCAGGGCTTCAATTACACGGTTGAGCGCTTTGGTCGCTTCACGCGCACCCTGCGCCCCGGTCTCTCCATCATCGTGCCGTTCATCGATGGAATTGGTGCGCGGATGAACATGATGGAGCAAGTGCTTGATATTCCCACGCAGGAAGTCATCACCAAGGACAATGCGACTATCACGGCGGACGGCGTTACTTTCTATCAGGTTCAGAACGCAGCACAGGCAGCCTATGAGGTGGACCGGCTTGAGAACGCCATCGTCAATCTGACCATGACAAATATTCGAACCGTCATGGGGTCCATGGATCTCGATGAGTTGCTGGCCAAGCGTGATGACATTAACGAGCGGCTTCTTCGCGTGGTTGACCAGGCTGTTCAGCCGTGGGGTGTGAAGATCACCCGTATTGAGATCAAGGACATTTCACCGCCGCGCGACTTGGTGGAAAGTATGAATCGCCAAATGAAAGCGGAGCGCGACAAGCGTGCCGAAATTCTCGAAGCTGATGGCACGCGCCAGGCCGATATTCTGCGGGCCGAAGGCGAGAAACAGGCAGCCATTCTCAAAGCGGAAGGCCTGCGCCAGGCCGCGTTTCTGGAGTCTGAAGCCCGTGAGCGTGAAGCGCAGGCTGAAGCGGAAGCCACGCGCTCCGTGTCGGAAGCGATTGCCGGTGGTGACAGCCAGGCCATTAACTATTTCGTAGCTCAGAAATATCTTGATTCCCTGTCGACTATTGGCTCAGCCCCCAATCAAAAAGTCATCATGCTGCCCATGGAAGTGACGGGCGTGCTCGGTTCGCTGGCCGGTATTGGTGAGATCGCGCAGGACGTATTCGGCAAGGCGGACGGCGGGGGAGACGCTTCACCATCCCACTCCGGCAACAGGGCGTCACGCAGCACCTCCATGTCGACCGTCGAGACTCCACCATCATTGTCGCAATCATCAGCCGCATCGACCTCGTCCAGCACGTCTGGGCCATGGGGCGACGACGGAACGGTTTCATCATGATCGCCGAGTTTTTCAAAGAGCTGGGCGCATGGGGCTGGATATTGGCGGCGCTGCTGTTTCTGGGCGTGGAGATCATGGCGCCGGGGTTTCTATTCCTGTGGCTGGGTATTGGTGCACTGATCGTCGGGATTATCGGCTTGTTGGACGTGTTTGGTGCCGGTTGGATGAACCCCTACGCCCCATGGGTCGCATTTGCGGTTTTCAGTCTGGTTGCCGCCTTCATTGGGCGCAATTTGTACGACCCACGTAAATCTCCGTCCGATGAACCGAACCTCAATGACCGCGCGGCGCAACTGGTCGGGCGCAAGGGTGTTTTAATCGAGCCCATCGTCAACGGTTCGGGCCGGGCGAAGATCGGTGACACAATTTGGAATGTGGAGGGGCCGGATAGCCCCGCCGGTGAACAGGTTAGGGTTGCCGCGCACAAAGCGGGCATTTTGCAGGTTGAAGCCTAACGGCCTGTGCTTCGTCGCTAGCCGTTTACATGCTCCCAGACTTTGGAGATCACAACCGAGCCTTCGCCCACCGAGGAGGCGACGCGTTTAACAGATCCCGCGCGCACATCACCGACGGCAAATATGCCGTGATGGGATGTTTCATAAGTGGAACGCCCTCCCGCTTCCCGGCCTGTGAGCACAAAGGCTCGGTCGTCCAAACCAACACTCTCCGGCAGCCAGTCGGTGAAGGGCCGAGCGCCGATCATTATGAAGGCGGCTTTGGCATCCAGCTTCCAGTCTGGCTGGCCATCGGTTCGACAGATGGTCACGGCGTGCATCTGGTCCTCGCCATGCAGGTCTCCAAGCTGCGAATTGTAGTGGATGGTGATCTGCGGATCTGCTTCCAGCCGCCCGGACAGATAGACCGACATTGAGGAGGCAAGGCTGGCGCCCCGCACCAGCAAATGCACGTGCTTGGCCGTTCGCGACAGGAACATTGCCGCCTGGCCCGCCGAGTTGCCGCCACCAACCACAATTGCCTCGCTGTCCCGGCACAGGCGGGCTTCGACTTCGGTGGCCGAGTAGTAAATCCCGGCGCCCTCGAAACTCTCCAGCTTCTCCAGCGGCAGCCGTACATATTGCACGCCCGTTGCCACAATCACGGAGCGTGCGCGGACGGTCAGGTCTTCTCCCTCGTCGCGCTCGCCGCCATCAAGGCAAGCTGCGAACAAGCCATCATCGTCTTGTTTCAGCGCTCTGACACGGCGGGGCATGGCAAATCTTGTGCCGAACTTCATGG
>JBCBZX010000052.1:0-13154 GCA_039815105.1 Pseudomonadota bacterium | reverse complement strand
TTTGACATGTTCAAGGATGACACCGACCGTTTGGGATATTTCCGCGATATTTCGACATTCGGGGGCTGCACAGCCGGACCAGCCGCCGCCATTGAGAATATGAACATTCTGATCGAAGAAGATCTGCTGGGCAATTCGGAGCGCATGGGCAATTATTTGCTGGAACGGCTGCACAGCTTGGCAGAAAAATACGATGTGATCGGCGATGTGCGGGGCAAGGGCCTGTTCGCAGGCATTGAACTTGTGACGGACCGTGAAACTAAGGAGCCCATGGGTGAGCCGGAAGTTCAGGCCATTGTGGCTGACTGCTTCCAGCACAATGCCGTGGTGATCGGCGCCACCAATAGGTCCCTGCCCGGCTTCAACAACACGCTTTTGTTCTCGCCAGCGCTCATCGCCACCAAGAACGATATTGACGAGATAATCAACGCGGTGGACGAGGCCCTGGGGCGCGCCGCTGCATAGCGGTGCATCGTGGCGCAAACTGAAACTAATGCTTGCTTTTCTGCGCATATGTGAAATCGTAAGGGTGTAATTTCACGCCCTTGCGAGGTCGCCAACGTGCCGACTGCGGTCAAACATCATCATGTGGGTTCGGACATCCGGGCCTTTCGCAGCGCACGCGATGTGACTCTGCTGGAGCTTGCCAACACTATCGGACGCTCCATCGGGTGGTTAAGCCAGATCGAACGCGGCCAGCGCGAGCCTGCCATCTCTGACCTGCGGAAGATAGCAGCCCATTTCGATGTGCCGCTCAGCTTTTTCTTCCGCAACGATGAAGCCGACGAAGGCGAGCACGGCGTGGTCGTACGCAAGGATTTGCGTGCCGCCCTTGGCTCACAACATGATGGGCTCATAGAAGAACTTTTATCGCCAAACCTGTCCGGCGAATTTGAGATGCTGCGGTCCACATTTGCCGCTGGCGCCAAATCCGAGTGGATAGAAGCACGACCAACCCAAGAGGGCGGATACATTGTGTCCGGAGAGCTGACCCTTGAGATCGGCACCCGGCGTT
The DNA here is from genome assembly GCA_039815105.1 of Pseudomonadota bacterium. Lineage (GTDB taxonomy): Bacteria > Pseudomonadota > Alphaproteobacteria > Rhizobiales > Rhizobiaceae > JBCBXA01. The sequence continues at coordinate 12,139 of JBCBZX010000052.1, read as the reverse complement.
TTGCCCTGAAAGCGGGCGACAGCTTTCAATTTGAAAACGAAACATACCGCTGGTCAAATTTGACAGGCGGGGACGCGGTGGCGATCTGGGTGATCTCGCCGCCGGTCTACTAACATCAAGAACAGGAGCCTGCGATGGCCGATTTTCCAAAGACAGCACGTGTCGTCATCATCGGTGGAGGTGTGGTTGGCACATCCGCGCTTTACCATCTGGCCAAGGCTGGTTGGACCGATTGTGTGCTGCTGGAAAAGAACGAGTTGACGGCGGGCTCCACATGGCACGCCGCGGGCAACTGCCCCAATTTCGCACCCAATTGGGCCGTGATGAACATGCAGCGCTACGGACTGGCCATGTACCGCACTCTGGCGGAGGATGTGGACTACCCCATGAACTACCACGTCACGGGTGCGCTCCGGTTGGCACATACCAAAGAGCGTATGCAAGAGTTCGAAAAAGTAGCGGGTCAAGCCCGCTATCAGGGGCTCGAGATGGATATTTGCACACCTCAGGAGCTGCAAGACCACAACCCATTTATGGAGACTCACGAACTGGCCGGTGGCCTTTGGGATCCTCTGGATGGAGACATCGACCCCGCCCAGTTGACGCAGGCCCTGGCCAAAGGCGCGCGCGACCTTTGCGCCGCCGCAGGCAACACCGGTAACATTCAGCGCTTCTGCCCTGCCACCGGGGTGTCGCGGGAAAATGATGAATGGATCGTCCACACTGAAAAGGGCGATATTCGCTGCGAATTTGTCGTCAATGCCTGCGGCTACTACGCCCAACGGGTCGGCGAATGGTTCAAGCCCCATGGCGGCCGTACAGTGCCCATGGTGGTGATGAGCCACCAGTATTTCCTCACCGAGGAGATACCCGAAATCGAAGCCTGGACCAAGGAAAACGGCCGTAAAATGCCGATGATCCGGGACGTCGACAGCTCTTATTATCTGCGCCAGGACAAGCACGGCCTGAACCTCGGTCCCTACGAGCGCAACTGCAAAGCCCATTGGGTCACACCTGAAGATCCCATGCCGGAGGATTTCTCCTTCCAGCTTTACCCCGACGATCTGGACCGGTTGGAGTGGTACATTGAAGATGCCATGGCCCGCGTGCCACTGCTCGGCACCTCCGGCGTTGGCCGCGTCATCAATGGCCCAATTCCCTACGCGCCCGATGGCCTGCCCATGATCGGCCCCATGCCCGGCGTGCCAAACGCTTTTGAAGCGCACTCGTTCACCTTCGGCATCGCCCAGGGCGGCGGCGCAGGCAAAGTGCTTGCGGAATGGATTGTCGAAGGCGGCACCGAGCAGGACATGTGGTCCGTCGACCCACGCCGCTTCACCGGCCATGCCGACCATGACTACTCACTCAACAAGGCCCTCGAAACATATGGCCATGAATATGCGATGCACTTCCCGCACCATGAGTGGCCCGCCGCCCGCGACAAGAAGCTGTCCGCCGTGCACGACAAACTGTTGGCCCAAGGCGGCCAGATGGGCGCTTATAATGGCTGGGAGCGCGCCAATTGGTTCGCGCATGAAGGCGACGACACATCCGAGGAAAGCACCCTCACCTGGGAGCGCGAAGGGCCCTGGTTCCAGCGCATCAAAGAAGAGTGTGAGGCCGTGCGCGACGCGGTTGGCGTTCTCGATATGCCTGGCTTCTCCCGTTATCATTTGTCGGGCGAAGGCGCGGCAGATTGGCTGCGCACCCAGATCACAGGCGGCTTGCCAAAAGTCGGTCGCATGAACCTCGGCTATTTTGCCGATGACCGTGGCCGCATCGTCACCGAGATGTCTCTCATCCGCAAAGCTGATGATGAGTTTACGCTGATGACCGCCGCCGTGGCCGAATGGCATGATTTTGACTGGTTGAGTGAGAATCTGCCCAAAGACGGCTCGCTGACGCTGACCAACGAAACGGAGTCGTATTCCACCCTTCTGGTCACCGGCCCGAAATCCCGGGACCTGTTTGCCCAAATTTCTGACGCAGACCTCACCGCAACTTGGCTCAGCCACCAGCCGGCGAAAGTGGTTGGCGTGGACTGTACGATGGCCCGTGTGTCCTATGCTGGCGAATTGGGTTGGGAAATTCACGCCAAGGCAGACACGATCCCTGCCCTCTATGACGCGGTCATTGCAGCCGGTGCGAAACCGTTCGGCATGTATGCCCTTAACTCGCTGCGCCTTGAGAAGAGCTACCGCACCTGGAAGGGCGATCTGTCCACTGACTACTCCATACTCGAAGGAGGCATGGGCCGCTTCGTGAAATGGGACAAGCCCGAATTCCGGGGCAAGGCAGCTCTGGAGAATGAGCGCCAACAGGGCTCCACCAAAAGCTTTGTCACCATGACGGTGGCGGCCAACGGCATGGATGCGCCCTATATGGCTCCCGTCTGGTCCGGCGATAAAATTGTGGGTGAAGTCACATCAGGCGGCTGGGGCCATCGCATCGGCAAAAGCATCGCGCTCGGCATGGTGCAGGCACCTTTGGCAGTGGAAGGCACCGCGTTGGAAGTGGAAATCTTCGGCGAGAAATATGCCGCCCACGTGCAGGCCGACGCGCCGCTTTGGGACCCTGCCAACGAACGCCTAAGAGCTTGAGACGATGGCACAGATCGTTCTTCTCGATGGTGGCATGGGCCAGGAGCTAATCCATCGCTTTGATGGCCCAACTCCGCCCATGTGGTCGTCCGGCGTCATGGCAGAACAGCCTGAATTGGTTGAAGCGGTGCACCGCGACTATATCGCTGCCGGGGCAAGAGTGATCGTCGTCAACAGCTATTCGGCGACTCGCCCGCGCCTCGATCGCCACGGTTTGATCGACAGGTTCGAGCCCCTGCAGAAAGCTGCGTTGGACATTGCGCAACGGGCAGCCAAGGGGCATTCGGGCGTGCATATTGCCGGCGGCTTGTCACCACTGACCGGCAGCTATCAGCCGGAGTTGACCCAGCCTTTTGAGGACTGCCTAGCGCAGTACCGAGAGATCGTGGCGCTACAAAAAGACTGCGTCTCACTGTTCCGCGTGGAAACCATGTCCACCACATCCGAAGCCGTGGCGGCCGCCCGGGCGGTTGCGGAAGTCGGTATGGACGCATGGATCGCTTTTACCGTCTCGGATGATGACGGCACCAAGCTGCGCTCCGGCGAAAGCCTGCGCGCGGCGGCCGAAGCGGTGGTTACCGAAGGCGCAGCGGCGGTTCTTGTGAACTGCTCGTTCCCTGAGGCCATTGACGCGTCGCTGCCGACGATTGCCAATCTGCCGGTTCCCATCGGCGCATATGCAAATGGCTTTACGTCCGTTGCCGCGCTGAAAAACGACAACACGGTCGACGTCTTGCAAGCCCGCGAAGACATCACGCCGGGACGCTATGCTGAGTTTGCCCTCGGCTGGATAGCCTGTGGCGCAACCATCATTGGCGGCTGCTGCGAAGTTGGTCCTAAGCACATCGGTACAGTTGCCACCGCCATCGGAGCGGCAGGCCACTCCATCGTCTCACCCATATTGTCCCCCGAAAGGCTCAGCGCATGAATGCTCCCGCTACTTCCGGTGCCAAGCCCGTGCCCACCCACGCTCAAGCCGTCATCATTGGCGGTGGCGTTGCAGGCTGCTCGGTTGCCTATCATCTGGCCAAGCTCGGCTGGAAAGACATCGTACTGCTCGAGCGCAAGCAGCTGACTTGCGGCACGACTTGGCACGCTGCCGGCCTGATCGCGCAATTGCGCAGCACAAAAAACATGACGCGCCTGTCGAAATACAGCCAAGAGCTTTACGGCGAGCTGGAAGCAGAAACCGGCGTGGCCACGGGCTTCCGCCGCTGCGGCTCGATCACGGCTGCGCTGACTGACGATCGCCTGGAAGAGATCCGCCGCCAAGCCTCCATGGCCCGAGCCTTCGGCGTCGAGGTTGAAGAGATTTCGCCCGATGAGGTCAAAGCCCGCTACGAACACATCAATATTGATGGCGTCACCGGCGGTGTGTACTTGCCGCTGGACGGCCAGGGTGACCCTGCCAACATCGCCACCGCCCTCGCCCGCGGCGCAAAGCAAAATGGCGCGTCCATCATTGAAGGCGTCAAAGTCACCGAAATTCACAAGGATGGCGACCGCGTCACGGGTGTTAGCTGGTCCCGCGATGGCGCCGACGAGCAAGGCACGATCCAGGCTGACGTGGTGGTGAACTGCGCAGGGATGTGGGCTCGCGAAGTTGGCGAAATGGCGGGCGTGAACGTGCCGCTCCACGCCTGTGAGCATTTCTACATCGTCACAGAGAATATTCCCGACCTGAAGCAACTGCCGGTGCTGCGGGTGCCGGACGAGTGCGCCTATTACAAAGAGGACGCGGGCAAGATGCTACTGGGTGCCTTTGAACCCGTTTCAAAGCCATGGGCCTCAACGCTTCCAGGCAAAGGTAGCGGCATATCGGAAGACTTCTGCTTCGATCAATTGCCAGAGGATTTCGACCATTTCGAACCGATTCTGGAGCAGGCCGTAGAGCGCCTTCCCATGCTGGCTGAGGCTGGCATCCACACATTCTTCAATGGCCCCGAGAGCTTCACCCCGGACGACGCCTATCATCTGGGGGAAAGCCCAAATGTGAGCGGCTTCTACGTGATGGCCGGATTCAACTCCATCGGCATCCAATCATCTGGTGGCGCTGGCATGGCGCTGGCCGAATGGATTGTGGAAGGGCGCCCGCCATTCGACCTCTCGGATGTAGATATCCGCCGCATGCAACCCTTCCAGAACAACCGCACCTATCTCTATGAGCGGTCTAAGGAGACTCTCGGCCTGCTCTATGCCGATCATTATCCATTCCGCCAAATGGCCACGGCCCGCGGCGTGCGCCGTTCGCCCTTCCATGAGCAGCTGAAAGCCCGCGGTGCGGTGTTCGGTGAAGTAGCCGGATGGGAACGCGCGAACTGGTTCGCCAATAGCGATCAGGAGCGAGAGTACCAGTACAGTTGGCAGCGGCAGAACTGGTTTGCGAACTCAGAAGCCGAGCACATGACCATCCGCAACGGGGTCGGCATGTATGACATGACCAGCTTCGGTAAAGTCCGCGTCGAAGGCGCTGACGCAGAAAGCTGGCTCAACACCATTTGCGGTGGCGAAGTTGCGGTTGATGTTGGCAAAATCGTCTACACGCAATTTCTCAACGATGCCGGCGGCATTGAAGCAGATGTAACCGTCACGCGCCTGAGCGAAACGAGCTACATAGTCGTCACGCCCGCCGCCACGGTGCAACGCGAGTTACATTGGATGCGCAAGCATTTGCGCGATGAGCGCGTGGTGTTGTTTGACGCCACATCGGCGGAGGGCGTGCTCGCCATTATGGGCCCCGATGCCCGCGATCTCATGGAACGCATCTCGCCAATGGATTGGTCCAACGACGTTCACCCATTTGGCAAAGCACGGGAGATTGAGCTTGGCATGGGCACCGCCCGCGCCCACCGCGTCACCTATGTCGGTGAACTGGGCTGGGAGCTCTACATCCCCACCGATATGTGCGCCCACGCGTTTGAGACAATCATGGAGGCCGCGCCGGAAGTGGACCTCAAACTTTGCGGCCTACACATGATGGATTCACTGCGCATGGAAAAAGGCTTCCGCCATTTCGGCCATGACATCACTCAAGAAGACCATGTGCTCGAAGCGGGCCTGGGCTTCGCCGTGAAGCTCAACAAGCCGGCATTCAATGGCCGAGAAGCGGTACTGCGCAAGAAAGAGGCGGGGCTCGACATGCGAATGGTGCAGTTCAAGCTCACCGACGCAGAGCCAATGCTGTACCACAACGAACCTGTTGTTCGGAACGGCGAGATCGTTTCTTACCTCACTTCCGGCGCCTATGGCCATACGCTGGGTGGCGCCATGGGCCTGGGCTACGTGCCCTGTCCCGGCGAGACCGCGACGGAACTGCTGGAAAGCACGTTCGAGATCGAAATTGCTGGCACTCGCGTGAAAGCTGAAGCGAGTTTGCGGCCGATGTACGATCCGAAATCGGAGCGCATGAAAGCATGATCAAGCTGGCACAAAGGCATCGGCAATTTGCCGAGATGCATGCAAAGGGCTGCTTCTTGATGCCAAATGCGTGGGATATCGGTACCGCCAAGCTGTTCGCCGCCAAAGGCGCGCAGGCCCTCGCCACCACAAGCGCCGGTCAGGCGTTCACGCTTGGGCGCCCAGATATGGGGACCATCAGTCAAGACGAAGCGCTAGACCATGCCGCTGAGATGGTAGCAGCCACCCCGCTGCCCGTCTCGGGCGATCTGGAGAACGGTTTTGGCAACGACCCGGATGCGGTGGCCGAAACCATCCGGCTGGCCCGCGAGGCGGGCCTGTCCGGCTGCGGCATTGAAGACACCATGATGGTACCAGGCAACCCGGCCTACGACTTCGATCTGGCTGTTGAACGCATCCGCGCCGCGGTAGACGCGGCAAATTCGTTTCCGGACCCATTCATTCTCACCGCGCGTGCCGATGGTGTTATGAACGGTGCATACGATTTTGCGGAGGGCATTCGCCGACTTCAAGCATTCGAAGAAGCCGGCGCGCATTGTGTCTACATGCCTGCTTTTGGCGACCCAGCCCTTTTACCCAAGATCATTGGCAGCGTTAGCGCCCCGGTGAACGTATTGGCCACTGGCGAAATGGCCAAACTGAACGCACAGGCATTGTCCGATGCGGGTGTGCGCCGGATATCCATAGGCTCCATGGCCGCCCGTGTGATCCACGCCGCAACTTTGCAAATGGCCGACGAGATGGTCGGTCAGGGCCGCTTTGACCGTTTTGCCGCAGCTGCGTCAGGCCATGATGTGGACGCGTTGATGGCCAAAGGCAGCGCCTGAAGATGTGGTTTGGCTGAAGTTGGTCGGGCTTATTTCGGCCAGCTGACGAACGGCGCTTTTCTTTTCAACGCGTCGTCCCCAGCAGCCGCCAGCATGGCCAACGCCAGGTCACGCCGCGAAATGCGAAAATGGGCAGGCTTGTCAAACGTGAAGGCAAACGCGTTTCGTGCTGTTTTATCAACCAGTTGCGGTGGACGCAGGAAAGTGTAGTTCAAATGAGAGGCCCGCAGAGAGGCCAACTCAGCCTGCCGCTCAGCCACCATTTTTCCTGCAAACAGTCGCGTCACGCGCGAAGCAAGACGGTCCATGGCGCCTTTGGCATCGTTCTCAGCGTCCACCGCCGCACCACCGATCAAAACGTAGCGCAGACCGTTCGGTGCGCAGTCCTGGAGCAATCTTGTCGCATTGAGGCAAACTTGGTCCACGCCGTTCGAGGCCAAGCATCCAAAAACACTCTGGACACCATCCAGCGCCCCCAAGAGATCAATCCGATTTGTAGGCGTGCCAACCACCATCTTGCCGTCAAACCCGTCAATTGGTTTTCTCGCCAGTGCCACAACATCATGGCCCAATTTTTGGGCCTCCTCTATCAGTATGCGGCCAGTGCGCCCGTTCGCGCCAGCAACCAAAACTCTCATTTTCAACCAACCTTTTGTTCCGTGTTGCACCGTAGGTAAAAGGCGGTACTCTTTGCGCAAGTACGTACAAAAAGGTTAGTGCCCTATAAAATGACATCCATAGTTTCATCAAAGCTTGATGCATTGCCGGCCTGCCCAGTGGAACGCACGGTCAGAATGCTGTCGGGCAGGTGGCGTTTGATGGTTTTGTTTCGTCTCAATGATGGCCCAATGCGCTTCAACGCCTTGGCAAGAAGCCTTGCGCCGATCAGCCCCCGCATCCTCACCCACACTTTACGCGACTTGGAGGCGGAAGGCCTGGTGTGGAGGCGCAGCAAAGACAGTGTTCCGCCCCATGTCAGCTACGGCCTTACAGAGGATGGTGAAGCCTTGGCCCCGATCTTTGATGAGTTGGCGAAATGGTGGCTGAACCGGCATGGTGACAGCTGAAACCAGCGGGGCCACTTTGAAAGCGAAGGATTGGTCGCATTTCAGCCATTGTCACGATTGCTGGCACCGGTCCATGCTCATGGGTGGGAGGACGAAAAATGGATCAGGAAGCAAGCGTAAAATCATCTGCACGCGCGCGCCGATCGGGCGGCCGCGCCAGCCGTATTGCCGCGCGGGCGGCAGCCCTCCCCGATAACATGAAGCCAATCTGGCCGGGCCTCTCCGGGGGGCAATACAACCCCATCACGCCTGAAGGCTGTGAGCGGATACACCGCGCGGCGTTGGAGGCCCTGGACACGATTGGCCTTGCCGATGCGCCCAGCTCTGGCGTGGAAGCTATGGTGGCCGCTGGTGCTCGCTATGAAGGCGGGCGTCTTTACTTCAGCGCGGCACTCGTGGAGGACGCATTGTCCAAATGCGCACGCAACATCACGCTGCATGCCCGCGACCCCAAGCACGATCTCCACCTCACTGGCACCCGCACCTATTTCGGCACCGCGGGCGCTGCGGTGCACATGGTCGACCCCCAGACAAATGATTACAGGGAAAGTACGCTTAGCGACCTGCACCAGGCGGCGCAGTTGACCCAGGCGCTCGACAATGTGCACTTCTTTCAACGCCCCATCGTGGCCCGCGACATAACCAACAATCTCGAGCTGGACTTGAACACGGTCTATGCAAGTTGCGCGGGCACCACCAAACATGTGGGAACATCGTTCTGCGAGCCGGCTTTTGTTCAGCCCTGCCTTGATATGCTTCACATGATTGCCGGTGGCGAGGACGCATGGCGGGAACGACCATTTGTGCTCAACACAAATTGCTTTGTTGTACCGCCTATGAAGTTCGCCACCGAAAGCTGCGAGGCAATGGAAATCGCCATTCGCGGCGGCATGCCAATATTGCTGCTTTCGGCCGGTCAAGCGGGGGCTACCGCGCCGGCGCCGCTAGCGGCATCCATCGTTCAGGCGGTGGCCGAGTGCCTTGCCGGTCTGGTCTATGTGAATGCCATAAAGCCTGGCCATCCAGCGGTGTTTGGCACTTGGCCTTTTGTCTCCGATTTGCGGTCCGGCGCCATGTCCGGCGGCTCGGGAGAGCAAGCGCTTCTCACTGCAGGCTGCGCACAAATGCACCGTTTCTACGGCCTGTCGGGCGGAGCCGCTGCAGGCATTGCAGACGCAAAGATGCCGGACATGCAAGCGGGGTGGGAGCAGGCTATTTCCAATGTCATGGCCGGCCTTTCCGGGCTCAACATGGTTTATGAAGCCGTGGGCATGCATGCGTCCCTTTTGGGGTTTTGCCTGGAGAGTCTGGTTTTGGGCGACGATCTTCTAGGCCAGGTGCAGCGTTGTGTGCGGGGCATCGATGTCACGGAAGACAGCGTGTCCATGAATGTAATGCGCGAAGTCTGTCTTGATGGCCCAGGGCATTATCTTGGCCACGCGCAAACCCTTGGCCTGATGCAGCGCGAATATGTTTACCCCACGATTGCAGACCGCACATCGCCAAAGGAGTGGGCGGAAGTCGGCAAGCCAGATCTGATTGACGCGGCGCGTGTGCGTAAGGAAAAGATCCTGGACGCCGCGCCGCAGAGCCTCATCGACCCGCCGGTGGACAAGGCGATAAGAGAGCGCTTCAATATTCATCTGTAAACAAACCGAGCATATGGATGATGAGATCGATTCTTCTGGCGCTGCTCATGCTGATGTCTGCTGGCTTGACTGCATCGGCACAGACCGCGTTGGACAACTTGATCGGCCGCTATGAGAGCAGTCGAGAAAACTGCACGCTTGTTGGAAAAGACCCCGTATACGGCGAATATCTGACCATCGAACGGCGCGGCCCCGACATTGTGATGCTCTCTGGAGACCATCAGGGTGAAGGCGGTAGCTGTGATGTGTCGCAGACATTTCCAAGCCGGTTTTTCGACACGCAAAGCGGGCTGACTGTACAAGCGGGCTGCCGCGAAGAAGAATCTGAAGTGGCGCCCGCCCAAATTGACCTTGTTCCCCTGTTCGGTGGACGCTCCCTTGTGAAACGCCGCAGCTCCAGCGACTGGAGCAGCCAAACCATCTACTACCGTTGTGACAGGCAGCCCGGATACAGCGCCGCCCTGCACAAAGCCACCAATGACCCGGTCAAAGTCGAGGATGTTGGTCAAGGCACGAATTGGGCGCGTCCCTTTATCTGCTCCTACGCAAGCGGCGGAACAGAACTCAGCCGCAGCGGCTGCGCCCGTCAGAACGCGGGAGATCCGGAGGTAATGGTCTGGGACAATGGAAACGTTGTCTCAGTCGTCGACCGCGGCAATGGCCGTGGTCTGTTGAACGCACGCTCAGCACGTGTGGACATTCGCGACGGCGGCAGCACGGTCTGCTGGATAATCGACCGCAACAAAGAGAGTTTCTGCCGCGAGGAAGTGGACTAGGCCTGCGTCATTCCCGCCTGCACGGCTGTGACGGCAATCATATCTGTCACATCCTGAGGGCTGCAGCCGCGGCTCAAGTCATTTGCTGGCCGGGCCAAGCCCTGCAACACAGGACCGATGGCTTGCGCCCCCCCGATGCGCTGGGCGATTTTATAGCCAATATTGCCTGCCTCGAGGCTCGGGAACACGAACACATTGGCATCGCCTTGCACGGCAGCGCCCGGTGCTTTGGCCGCGCCCACAGAGGGCACAAAGGCTGCGTCAAACTGCAACTCGCCACTGATCGCCAAATCCGGGCGGGCTTGACCCACCAGCGCAGACGCATCTGCCACCTTTTTTGCAGCCGGGTGATGGGCGCTACCCATGGTCGAAAATGACAACATGCCGATGCGCGGAGCCTCGCCTGTGAAGGCCGTAAAATTGTCAGCGGCGGCCACTGCAATCTCCGCCAATTGTTCGGCGTCGGGCTCGATGGAAAGGGCACAATCGGCGAAAATCACTGTTCGTCCGCCTATGTCGCCCGTTACCGGCAGCACCATCAAAAAGAAGCTGGAGACCGATTTGACGCCCGGAGCACGACCGATGAGCTGAAATGCCGTCCGCACAGTATCGCCAGTGGTGTGCACAGCCCCCGCAAGGGTTCCGTCGGCGAACCCGGCATGAACCATCATCGCAGCGAAATTCAACGGTTCGCGGATGGCCAAAGCAGCCTGATCCCGCGTCATCCCCTTGTGCGCGCGAAGCTCCAGAAGCTGCTCCTGCAATGGCCTGACCAGCTCAGACGATGCGAGCTCGATGCCCTCGGGTCCGCCCAACAGGGTGACATCGGCAAGGCCAAGTTCAACAGCTCGATTGGCGCCCTCCACGACCCTAGGGTCGCCACCCTCAGGCAAGACGATGTGCCGACGTGCGGCACGCGCCCGGTCATAAATTTGACCCATAGCGCCAGAGGTTTCCATGGCAATTCTCCCGTGCACGCAAATTGCAATAGGCCAAACGAAAGAGGCGCGCGACCTATTGGCCCGCACGCCCCCTCTTCTAACGAAGTTTCATTTTTTACAGTGCACCGACTTGCGGGCGCATATCTTCTATGGAGATACCAGCCACAGAAACCGGCTTCTTCATCGCATCCCGACGGAATGGTTCACCAAGCTCCTGGTTGAGCACGCACTCGATGAATGTGGTCTCACCACGTTTCATCTGGCCTTCAATTGCATCCGTCAGTGCGTCGCGCAGATCTTCCTGACCGACGACCTGCACCCCCTTAAGGCCACATGCGACCGCAATGTCCGCATATTTCACACCAAGGTTGAGCTCGGTACCGACGAAATTGTCTTCGAACCACAATGTGGTGTTTCGCTTTTCGGCACCCCATTGATAGTTGCGGAAAATCACCATGGTGATGGGTGGCCAATCGTTTCGGCCACAGGCGGTCATCTCGTTCATGGAGATGCCAAACGCGCCATCGCCGGCGAAGCCAACAACAGGGGTATCGGGACAGCCAATTTTCGCGCCAAGAATGGCTGGCAGGCCGTAACCGCACGGACCAAACAGGCCTGGTGCAAGATATTTACGGCCCTGGTCAAAGCTTGGGTACGCGTTACCAATGGCGCAGTTGTTGCCAATATCGGATGAGATGATGGCCTCCTTAGGCAGCACCTCTTGAATCACCCGCCAAGCCATGCGGGGGCTCATGCGCTCTGGCTCGCGGTCGCGGGCGCGCTCGTTCCAATTGGTGCCAGGATCATCATCTTCATGTGTAAGGCGAGACAATTCCTGCGCCCAACTGGACTTGGTCTGGTG
>JBCBZX010000075.1:0-11347 GCA_039815105.1 Pseudomonadota bacterium | reverse complement strand
CTATCCTTGGCGACACTCTCAAATCATTTGCCGAAAGCTGTGCTGCCATCAGATTTTGAAACATTGATGGGAGTATATAGCAAGCGGGTCGAATTTGCTCGGGATTGGCGAAACAGGGTCTTAGCCCACAATGACTATGCTCTCGCAATTAACCAGTCACATCCCATCGCGATCGCAACAAGGGAGAAAGTTAGAAGCGCGCTCGACGCGCTTTACGACTGCATGGCCTTTCTCTCTTTTGAGCTAGATGATGCACATATCGTAAAAGAGATCATACACTACGCCGACGATACTTCGCTTGCTCAGACAATCTTCTTGGGAAACGAAGCGTTTGCTACTGCCCAAGCTGATGGCCCTTTAAATAGCCTAGCGTTTCCGGACTGGATAATGCGCACACCGCCCGAGTAGTAGTGGGTCGTTGCTTGTACGTAACTACAACCTACTCAAAAACTTCGAAAACACCATCAACCCCTCGGGCCAAGGGCCATGCCCGCTCGCAACATCAATATGCCCCTGGTCGCGGGCGTCGATGAACAGGCTGCCCCAAGCGGTGGCCAGCGCTTGGGCGTCGTCTTGAGTCATGTGTTGGTCGTTGGTGGCGTGGACCAGGAAGCTGGGGAAGGGCAGCGGTTCTGTGGGGTAGGGGCCGAAGCCGGATTGGACGAAGGGCTCGTGGAAGCTGGTGTCCATCACCGGCGGTGCGACCAGATAGGCCCCGCGCACATCGGCTGACGCGTCGAACAAAGGCGCTGCGTTGACGATGGCCGCCACGCCTGCGGAATGCCCCGCCAGCACGACAGGCTTGGTGGCCCTATTCACTGCCGCCACCACCCGCGCAGTCCATGCGTCGCGGTTCGGGGCTTCCAGATTGCCAAGGTCCACCACCCGGGCAGACGACATCTTGTCCGCCCAGCGGTTGAGCCACAGGCCGCCTGTCACGTCCGGCTCGCCGGGCACCAGCAGGATTTCGCAGTCTTTGACTTTCATGGCTCGACCTGTGCGGAAGGTGGACCCTCGGGTCAAGCCCGAGGCTTACGACTAAGGTTCCGGTTCAGCGCTCAAACGTCATCCTCGGCCTTGAGCCGAGGATCCACCTGAACCAACACCCGCCAATGGCATGACGATATATGCTGTGGTCAAGCCCGAGGGTGACGATGTCTGCAATCGGACTATTTGCCAAACACCCGCGCGAAAATCGTGTTCACGTGCTTTGTGTGGTAACCCAGATCGAATTTGTCGCGAATGGTCTCCTCATCCAGCGCGGCTCGTACATCTTCGTCGGCCAGCAGCTCATCCAAGAACTTGGGCGGGTTGGGGTCGCGGTGCTGGTAGGCGTCCCAAACCTTCATGGCATTGCGCTGAACCAGGCGATACGCGTCCTCGCGGCTCACACCGGCCTGTGTGAGGGCCAGCAGCACGCGCTGGCTGTGGATCAGGCCGCCCAGCGCATCCATGTTCGCTTCCATGCGCTCGGGGTAGACAACCAGCTTGTCGATGACGTTAGTGAGCCGGGCGAGGGCGAAATCGAGGGTCACGGTGGCGTCGGGCGCGCTCATGCGCTCGACGGAGGAGTGGGAGATATCCCGCTCGTGCCAAAGCGCCACGTTTTCCATGGCTGGTACGGCGTATGCGCGCACCATGCGGGCGAGGCCGGTCAGGTTTTCGGTCAGCACCGGATTGCGCTTGTGCGGCATGGCGCTCGAGCCCTTCTGGCCCTTGGAGAAAAACTCTTCGGCTTCCAGCACTTCAGTGCGCTGCAAATGGCGAACTTCGGTGGCCAGCCGCTCCACCGACGATGCGATGACGGCCAGCGTGGCAAAGAACATGGCGTGTCGGTCGCGCGGGATCACCTGGGTGGAGACCGGCTCCACAGCTAGCCCCATCTTGTCGGCGACATGGGCTTCAACCGCCGGGTCAATATTTGCGAATGTGCCGACCGCGCCGGAGATGGCGCAGGTCGCGATCTCGGCCTTTGCAGACACAAGCCGATCGCGGTTTCGCGCGAACTCTGCATAGGCCTGCGCCAGTTTGAGACCGAAGGTGACCGGCTCCGCATGGATGCCATGGCTGCGGCCAATGGTGACTGTGTCGCGGTGTTCCCGCGCCCGGCGCTCCAGCGCCTCCAGCAAAGCATCCATATCGGCCAGTAGCAGGTCGCAGGCACGGGCCAACTGCACCGATAGCGTGGTGTCGAGAATGTCGGACGAGGTGAAGCCCTGATGCACGAAGCGGGCGGGCTCGCCCACGATCTCCGCCAGATGCGTCAGGAACGCAATCACATCATGCTTGGTCTCGCGCTCAATGGCGTCGATGCGGTCCACGTCAAAGGTGGCAGCGCCGCCCCTTTCCCAAATCGTCGCGGCGGCTTCCTTGGGGATCACCCCAAGCTCGGCCAGCGCATCGCAGCCATGGGCTTCGATCTCAAACCAGATGCGGAATTTCGTTTCGGGGGACCAGATGGCCACCATTTCGGGGCGGGAATAACGTGGTATCATGGGCGGGCCATAACAGAGCGTTGTGCCAGCCTCAACGGCTACCAACCGTCTTGTCGGTTTATCCGCAACTAGCGGGGAAACACCACGATGTGACGCCACTGGCCCGCATTTTCAAAGCCAGGCGTACGCACACGCAATATCGCCGCCGTCACCACACCGCGCTTGGGTGGAAAATAGGTGCGCACTTCCGCAATCTCATAGTCTGTTGCGCAGCCCCGGCTCTCAGGTAGCGTATTGTTGTCGCGATAGGAGATACGACCCGGCTCGTCCGTGCGGCCCCAATCAACTTCAAAGCCCGCTGTGGCGAAGCCCATATCTGAACAGATCTGCAAGCCAGCGGCGGCCGGAAAGCTGTTGATTTTCAGGAGATAAAGTGGGGCGAAGCCGACCGAATTTGGATTTAACACAAAGGTTGCGCTGGTCTTGTCATTCACAAATTGCGCAAACGGGTAAGCGGCTACAACATCGCCCGGCGCATAGTCAGTGCGCAAAATACCGGCCGCCTGCGCATCGCTGCGGGCTTGAGCGATTGCCGCCCAAGGACTGCTGCCATCCTCGTCCAACCGGACGCGGACTGGCGAGCCGGGGACATATGCATCCCGCTCCACATCCACCACAAAAATGTTGGCGTAAGCGAAGCCGGAGCCATCCTGAACGCCACGCTCCTCAAAGGTGAAGGTGCTGCCATCTGGTGAAAAACCTCGGACGGTCAGCTGAGCAGTGTCGGCGGCGTGGACGCTCGTGGAAGCGACAATGAAGGCGATGACGGTGAGGGCGGTTCTAAGCATGCCCTTACGTTACCCGTCTAGCTCAACTGTTCAACCCGCAATGGCAGTGCGAATGGCGGCGATATTGGCCTTGTAGTGCTCCGGCGTGCCACCCTTGAAGACTGCGGAACCCGCCACCAAAACGTCAGCACCCGCTGCAGCCGCAAGCGGCGCTGTAGTAGGGTCCACACCGCCATCCACTTGGATATGGATCGGGCGGTCGCCAATGAGCGCCTTCACTTTGCCCACGGTTTCGACTTGGCTGTGAATGAACTTTTGGCCGCCAAAGCCTGGGTTCACGGTCATCACCAACACCATGTCCACCAGGTCCAGCACTTGCTCGATCGCAGTGACCGGCGTGCCGGGATTGATGGCTACTCCGGCCTCTTTGCCCAGTGTTTTCACCGCTTGCAAAGAACGATGGATGTGAGGCCCTGCCTCCGCATGAATGGTGATCATGTCGGAGCCGGCTTTCACAAAAGCTTCTATGTAAGGGTCGGCCGGCGCAATCATCAGGTGGGTATCGAAGAATGCATTCGTCCAGGGACGAAGCTTGGCGACAAAGTCCGGGCCGAAGGTGATGGCCGGCACGAAATGACCGTCCATAACGTCGAGATGTACCCAATCACCGCCCGCCTCGATGCAATCGCGGGCTTCCTGCCCCATGCGCGAAAAGTCGGAGGCCAGAAGAGAGGGAGCGATGAGGATTGGAGTGTCTGTCATGGCGGCGTTCTATGCCAAGCTCAGCGCGGGCGAAAGCGCCGCTTAGCTTTTATCCCCGAACCTACTCTGCCAACTGGGGTAGGGATCATCGTGTAGATTGATGGCGTGGAACACACCCGACGCCACGGCGCGTGCCGCCACCGCACTCGCCTCCGTGCACAGGCGAAAGAAGGCCTTCGGGTCGGCATGAGGTCCGTTACCGGTGGCCAGTGAAAAAATGCAGTCGCCATCGGCTGGCGTGTGGCACGGCCATATGGCGCGGGCGAGGCCATCTTGGGCCGCCATCGCCAGTCGTTCGCACTGGCTAGCCGTCAGTGCCGCATCGGTGGCAATTACACCGATGGTGGTGTTCATTCCTTCGACGCCGCCATCATCGAATTTGATCCGCAAATCCGTTGCATCTGTTGGCCAGGGTTGTGGAATTCCCAGCCCGCCGAATTCAGCGGCTTTCTCAAACGGTGCGGCCCAGAAATGCGCGCCATCGCCTATGGTGGCAGCGCCGACTGCGTTGACAACGATCAGCGCCGAGATGGTGACGCCATCAATCACTGAGGAGGCGGTGCCCACGCCGCCTTTGAGCCATCCCGCAAGCGCGCCGGTGCCAGCGCCCACCGATCCGAGTTCAAAGTCCGCGCTGGCGTTATGCGTTGCTTGATGGGCGAGGTCTCTATGGGCGGCAAAGCCGTGGCGAGGCGCACCGCCTGATGCGAGATCGAAGATGATTGCGCCCGGTACGATGGGTACCTTGTGGCCGCGAACGTCGATGCCGCGTCCCATGTCCGCCAGGGCTGTCAAAACACCTCCGGACGCATCAAGACCAAATGCTGAGCCGCCTGATAAGCAAATGGCATCCACCCGCTCGATGCTGTTGCCTTGTCTAAGCAATTGCGTGTCGCGGGTTCCCGGCGCGCCACCCAGCACTGAGATGCCGGCGCTCATGGGTGCCTCGCCAACAACCACGGTGACGCCCGTTTTCAGATGGTTGTCCTGAGCTTGCCCAACTTTCAGGCCCGGTATGTCGGTCAGGCGGTTTCCGGCCTCAGCTTGGATCATCCTTCTTCCGGCTCGCTTAAATCTGCGGGCTGCAACATGCCGTCAACGTATCGATATGCGATGAAGCCAGCGCCAGCCCGCTGGCCCTCTTGGTCAAAACTGATGGGCCCCAAAATTGTGCTTGTCCGGTTTTCCATCAATCTCAAATTTAGCGGTCGGTCGTCTGAAGTCGCTATGGCCTGAAGAATTGTCTGGGTTGCGGCATAGCTAGACAGCACCAAACCTTCGCCTCGAAGGCCTGAATTGGCGAACTGTTGCTGAATGATCTGGGTAGCGGCGTTGTTCTCAGGTCGACGCGGTCCGATGGCGATCAGGCCATCTGGAGGTGCGAGTTCAGAACCAGGTAGAAATGGAGCCAGTGCGGCTTCGCCGGCCATCAGCTCAATGTCTGCGCCCCGGCGCGACAGGCTCTCGGCGATCACCGCCACGTCCTCACCATCGCCGGCCACGAACAGCGCTTCAATCGATGCATTTATGAGCCGCCGAGCGAGGCCCGTTTGCACGTTTTGTGTCGGGCGATAGGTCTCTGTGACTTGCGGCGGACGCCCTGCCAGTTCCAGCTTCGTGCGCACGCTCTGGGCAAGGCTGCGCCCATACACGGTGCCATCGTCAGCGAGCGCGAAGGACTTGCCCTGCCACTGCCGGAGGATGGTGTCTACAATGGCATCGCTCTCGGCCTCTGGACCAGCGCCAAAGCGGAAATTCAATTCGTTACGCTGTGTGTATTCCGGCAAACGGATCGTCAGCGAGACGAACGGGATCGTGGCCAATTGGGGGTTGTCCCGGAGCGCAAAGGCACTTTCAAAGCACAAAAGACCCATAACCGCCTGTACGCCCGCAAGGTCCGCCGCTACTTCGCGGGCTTGCGTGTCGGAACATCGGTCGTCGACAATTGTGAGCGCAATCGGTTCCCCATTAATGCCGCCATTGGCATTTGCGGCATCAACCGCAGCCCGCGCGCCGGTGGCCGCCTGCTGGCCCAAAAGCTGTAGTGAGCCCTGCAGTGGCACGGAAAGCCCAAGCTTGATCTCCGCCTTTGCGGACCCGGCCATGAGCGCAGTGGCCAAACCCAGCGACATCAATGTTGAAGAGCAACGAAAAAACATGGTTGCATCCTGTAACAGCGCAGCCATCTTACTCAAGCCAAGTTTGCGATTGGCAGAGTTTTATCGGAGACGGCACTATGGACCTATCAGGCGGCAAGTCGGAATTGGAAATAGCCCAAGACTGGATTGACGCCGGTCGCCAAGTTGCAGTTGCGACCGTGGTGAGCACGTGGGGCTCAGCGCCCCGCAAAACCGGATCTCATCTTATAATAGATGATCAGGGCCGCTTTGAAGGCTCCGTCTCCGGTGGATGCGTGGAAGGCGCTGTCATAGCGGAAGCGTTGGAGATCATCGAAAGCGGCGAGCCGAAATTGCTGTCCTTCGGCGTGGAAGATGCCATGGCGTGGGAAGCGGGCCTGGCCTGCGGAGGAACCATTGAAGTGTATGTGGAGCGGGTGGACTGATGGAAAGCCGCATCATTCGCCAAGCCATCGAAGCCGAAAAGGCCCGTAAAGCCGTTATCATTTGCACCGAGCTGAGCTCGGGTCGCCAACGTTTGATCGGGCTGCACGATGAGGTGGGCGGCGAGCTCGGCAACGAGATGCGGAACCGTTTTATGTCCGGCCAATCAGGCGCCGTCGAGATCGCATCTGAGCGCTTTTTTCTGGAAGTACGTCTGCCTCGGCCGCGCCTGCTCATTGTCGGCGCGGTGCACATAGCTCAAGCTCTCGCGCCCATGGCCCAGCTGTCTGCCTTCGAAGTCACCATTATCGATCCGCGACCGGCCTTTGCCAGCGAGGAACGGTTTGGGCCAGGGCAAAAGGTGGTTTGCGATTGGCCCGAAGACTGGCTGGCGGACAATCCGCTGGACCAATGGTCCGCGCTCGCCTGCTTCACCCACGAGCCCAATATTGATGATCGCGCCCTGGCGCACGGCCTTGAGCATGGGTGTTTTTATGTTGGCGCATTGGGCGGCAAGAAAAGTCACGCAAAGCGGATTGCCAGGCTCACGGAACAGGGGTTCAACGCGGATCAATTGGGACGCGTAAACGGACCGATTGGTTTGGATATTGGTTCCACAACGCCTGCGGAAATCGCTGTCGCCACCCTGGCACAAATCATTTCTTCGCTGCGGCAGCGTTAGCTGCTCTTGCCGCCTTGGCCTCGCGGCTGCACCGCCCCGAGCAATATTTCACTTCGTCCCAATTCTTCTCCCACTTCTTGCGCCAGACCATGGGGCGGCCGCAATGGGCGCAATCTTTTTCTGGAAGTTCAGGTTTTTTGTGGGCCATGGTGTGGGTGTGCCATGGCTGCTCCTTCAGCGGAAGAGCGGCTCGATGAACTCGACATCCGGGCGCTCTGCGGGCGCAGCAACCCATTCCGGTAACCGCACACCCATAGCTTGTCGCTCGTCCTCCGTTGCATCCAGCGGCAGCAGGGCCTCAGAGCTGGCAATGAGCGTACTGATGTCATCCGACCTTTCATTGGTGGTGGTCGCGGTAACAGTATCATCGGTGCCAAAAATCATGCGGCTGGCAAATGCCATAGCACCGTTTATGCCCAGCGTACCGGACACCTTGACCTTAGCCTTGAGCACAAATGGCACCTCATGATCAAACTCGATCGTCATGATTTGCAAGCGCTCAGTGGTCGCAAACGCGCCCTGAAATTCTGAAGGTAGAGCGTCGGTGACACGACCCATTTTTGCAATGCGCCCGATTGCCTTTTGGTAGCCATCGGACACGACCACCGGTTGTCCTTCTTCCACACTGTAAAAGCGGCTGGTCGGGACGTAAGCCAGAACATATGAGCGGCCCGATAGGACTTCCATAATCGTTTCGCCGCCACCAAATACTTCGCCATTAGACGGCACCCGTGCCCCCACAATACCGTCCACTGGTGCCCGTATCACGCCGTCATTATAGGCTTGCGTCAGCTGAGCGATGGCATTTTCCAGCGTTTCCCGGGCAGCAGTCAAATTGTCGAGCTCTCCCTGAGCCGCTGTCACTTCAGACTCCAACTGGGTCACATCGCGCTGTGTCGCGTAAAGCAGTTCGCTTGCTGCGCTGCGCGTGCCATTGGTAATGTATCCACGCCCGTCGAGCCTATCGATCCGTTGCATTTGCTCCTTCGCCCGCCGAGCCCGATCTTTTGCCACTGGTAGCAGAAGCTCAGTTGCCACCATCTTGGCACGCACGCCTTCTTCGCGTGCGATCAGGTCAGCTCGCTGGCCCGAGACCTTGGCCATGGAGTCCAGAATGTCCTGGCTCTGCAGCGAAACGAGTATCTGACCTTCCTTCACCAGCGAGCCGGGCTGAACATGGTTCTTCACCACCTGCGCACTGAATGTGGTCTCGATGAAGCGCTGGTCCTTCATAACGAGGCCATCGGAGTCGAGAATGAAAAAGGTTCCGAAGAAAAAGTACGCGAAAAAACCGCCAATGCCATACAGGCAGCCCAAATACACCCGGCGGCCCAGCTTTTTGCCGGCACCGCGGCGCTGATTGTCCAGCGCGTCCAGCCTGGGCCTATTTTTAAGCCGGGTGATCATTCTTGGTTGAAGCTCCGATCCTGCGTTCGGACCTACAAGACCACAAATTCGCTCGTTTCAGCTTAAAGCGCAGAGTCTATTTCTCACCAATTTTATAGGTGTATTTTCTGTTACAGACTGCGCTTGCCGGCGCAGCCCGCGCTGCGCTTATCGCTGCTTGAACTCGCCCGGTGTCGAATCCACCCGCCAGTTCTGAACCTTAAATGGCGCAAAATCGTCCTGCATGGAGCGCGAAAAGATCCATTCGTCGATAAAGGTGTAGGCTCGCACCCCACGCATGATGAAGGCGTTGTAGCTGCTCATGACCGGGATCCACGGGATTAGTTTCAGGATGTCAGTACGTTTGAGCATGATAGCAGACATGCACAGGCATAAGACGTCATTGATCATGTAATAGATGGCCAGGAAGCCCAAGATTGTAAAAATCATGATCCATTGCATCGTGCCCATCAGATACATCAGATAGATATACATGGCGAACGTGGGGATGACCGTGAGCATCATAAACTCAATATTGTGCCATAGTTCCTTGGTTCGGTAGACCGGCGATAGCGGATTAAGGCCAGCTTTGAGCTTTCTAAACCGGACCCAAACCGCATCTCGTTCCCACCGCATGCGCTGGCGCACAAGGTTCCAACTCTGATCCGGCACGTCTGTGTAGCAAATGGATTTGTGATAAAAACCAATGCCATAGCCCATACGGCGCATACGCATGCAAAGATCGAAGTCCTCGCCGGGGCCCACATCCATTCCGCCAACCGCTTCCCACGCTTCACGTTTGAAAGCGCCAAATGCGCCTGACACCATAACCAATTGGTCGAAAAGGTTCAGCAAAGTACGGCCCAGCGGGATACCCACGGCATATTCAATGGCTTGACATTTTGCGACCCAGCCGGCCTCCGGATTGCCGCACAGGACCGTGCCAGAGACAGCATGGATGGTGGGGTCGAACAGGGGCATCAACACCGTTTCCACCGCATCCACTTCCAAATTGGAGTCGGCATCGAGGATGATGAATACGTCGCCCGTTGCCAGGCGCGTTGCCATGTTCAGTGCGGATGCCTTGCCGCCCCGCAGCTCAAGGCGCACCGCGCGGTGTATGAGGCCTTCACGCTCCAAACGGGTCATGATTTCGAAGGTGCGGTCGGACGAGCCATCATCGACGCAGATAATTTCGAACCCGCTGACCGTCTGATTGTCCAGGGAGCGAACGCACTTTTCAATGGCGTCCTCTTCATTGTGGCCGGCAATGATGACCGAGAATTTCCCCAGCTCATGGACATCACGCCCGTGTTCGTAATCCCGCCATGGGCGGGTCAGCATGACTACGATGAAGCCAAGCGTATATTTCGGCAGCTCAACCGAGATCATCAGAAACGACAAGATGATCAGCATGTGCAGCGGCAGAGTGGTGACAACTTCGTAGATGTTACCGGCAAACTGCGAGATGAAGTCAAACATTCTGGCGCACCATGTTTCTGACCTTGGCACCATTGAGCACCGAGATCTGCGGGTCGAAATTGAGAGCAATGTTCCGGCGTGCTTCCGCCACTATGCCTGGCAGCTCGGCATCCACGTCGGCGGAAGCTGCATTCGGCAGGAGCGCGATCAGCCCACCATCCCAGTGGACAATTTTGGCTTCCCACATAAGCGTTTCGCGCAGATTGCGCTCCACCAGATGAGTGGTGCCGCGCACGCCACGCTCGCCATGTTCCCGGCGCAGATCGCCCGTCGGATCGAGCTTTAGAAGCAGAACGGTAAAGTCAGCGCGGGCAGTATCCATCTCACGGCAGAAATTGCGCAAAACGGCGCCGACATCTGTTTTGGGCCTGGTTTGGGTCGGGCTGTCCACAAACGCGCTCGCCAGATGGCGCATGGCCGTGTCGGACAGCTCATATTTATAGTGCACCTTCGGCTTCATCTGCGCAGCATCATTGTGCACGCCGCAGTCAAGGCACTGAATGCCAATGGCAGCTTCACCGGTCTCGTTGCCGCAATCGCCGCAAATCATCATCGATCCCGGGCGATCATAATCCACCGAGAACGCATCGAGCCGGTTCATGCATTTCGGGCATTCCAAAATGCCATTATCGCTCTTGAAATCGGTCTCCGGCGCTTGGTTGCCACAGCGGAAATGATGAATAATGGCCACTTCATTGATGTTGGTGGAGCGGCAGGCTCGGCACTCCTCGCGCACCAGCAGTCGCGCGGAGTCACAGGCGGGGCAGCAATTGGTTTTCATGAAAATTTTGGACTTGAGGAGCTTGCGATCCACCAGCCGCTTGGCCACGCCTTCAAAATCCTCAAACAGCAGGTTTTCGCGCACAAACACCGTGCTCTGAATGTCGGGCCGCAAAATGGGATCGATGCCGGTGTTGCGAATGACGAGGCGAGCCAGAAGAATATCTTCCTCGCGCTCGGTCATAAAGATCGCGTCCGGCAGATCGCGCATACGATCCACCATCGGACGGATGTGGTGCATAGCCTCTTCAAGGCCGGCCGCGCCCTTCAAAGTGGTTGTATAGTCGGCCACATCACGGTTCTTGCCAGTCAGATCAATGATGGGCGTTGCCTTCACAACCGCCTTTGGCAGGCTCATGGACAGCTTTCGCGCCACGCCTTCCTCTGTCAGTACGATTACTTCCGGCCGAACTGTGCCCATGGCGACGACCGAAATATCCTCCGGCATAAAGTCCGATGAGAATGCCCGGG
>JBCBZX010000236.1:0-4834 GCA_039815105.1 Pseudomonadota bacterium | reverse complement strand
GGGCACGTTTGATGAGGCCTTTCTCGACCTGCCGGACGAGGCGATCCGTCTGACCATCAAGGACAATCAGAAATGTTTCGTGCTGAAAGGCGCGGAAGGCGCACTGTCGAACAAGTTCATCATGGTCGCCAATCTGGAGGCGACCGATGGTGGCACCGAGATCGTGCGCGGCAATGAAAAGGTGGTGAATGCCCGCCTCGCCGATGCAAGGTTCTTCTGGGAGACCGATCTGGCGGTTGTGAACGACCCGGCCCAGGGCATGGAAAGCTGGTTGCCCAAATTGGACGATGTGACTTTCCACGCCAAACTGGGCAGCCAAGGCGAGCGGGTCCAGCGCATCGAAGCGCTGGCGCGGGAGCTGGCTTCAGTGACGGGCGCGGACCCGGAGAATGCGGCCCGCGCGGCGCGGTTGGCCAAGGCCGATCTGAGTTCCACGATGGTTTATGAGTTCCCCGAGCTCCAGGGCCTGATGGGTCGACTCTACGCCGAGCGCGCCGGGGAAGACGCCGCAGTCGCGCTGGCCGTTCAGCAGCATTACAGCCCGCTGGGTCCGTCCGACGATGTTCCGCGCGACCCGGTGGCTGTAACGGTGGCGCTGGCCGACAAGCTCGACTTGCTGACCGGGTTCTGGGCCATTGATGAGAAGCCGACGGGCTCCAAGGACCCCTTCGCCCTGCGCCGCGCCGCGCTGGGGGTGATCCGGCTGGTGATGGAGAATGATCTTCGGTTGGGGCTACTTGCCGCCTTCGCAACATCTTCGTCACCCTCGGGCTCGACCCGAGGGTCCACCTCTGCTGCGAGCGCCGATGGAAAGGTGGATCCTCGGCTCAAGGCCGAGGATGACGATTGGGGCGCAAATCTCCTCTCCTTCTTCCACGATCGGCTGACTGTCTGGCTCAAAGACCAGGACGCGCGAGATGATGTGGTGAAGGCCGTGCTCGGTTCATCCGTCTTTCCGGGGCCGCAAGGCGGAACCCGGAATCCAGAGCAGAGCGCTCACGGTTCTGGATCCCCGGTTCGCGGCGGTGCCGCGCCCGAGGATGACGCAGTGGTTGCAGCCAATGACGACCTCCTCATGGTCGCTCGCCGGGTCGAGGCGCTTACGGCGTTTTTGAACGATGCCGAAGGCGAGAACCTCACCCAAGGCTTCAAGCGTGCGGGCAATATTCTAGCAGCCGAGCGCAAGAAGGGCACGCAGGTGGCTGCGGAGGTCGCGCCCAACCTGTTTGACAGCGAGGAAGAGCGCGCCCTGTTCGCGGCCGTTGAAACCGCCTCGCGGGATGTCCCAAGCCTCACCGAGAAGGAAGATTTCAACGGCGCGCTGAAGGCCCTCGCCGCGCTGCGCGGGCCGGTGGATGCGTTCTTTGAGGCGGTGCATGTAAACGCAGACGATGCAGCGGTGCGGGCGAACCGTCTCGCGCTCCTGGAGGCACTCGCGGCCACCGCAGCGCCGATTGCCGACTTTTCCAAACTTCAAGGATAGAGCCATGGCTTTTACACCCACTCCTGAAGGCAAGATCTGGCGTGTCTACCTGTCCGGCGAGATCCATACCGATTGGCGCGATGAGATCGCCAAGGGTGTTCAGGCGGCTGGCCTGCCGGTGGATTTGTCCGCCCCCGTCACCAATCATGAAGCGTCCGATGACTGCGGCGTTGCCATCTTGGGTGCGGAAGCGGACAAAGCATGGCATGATCGCAAAGGTGCGCTGATGAACTCCATCCGCACCAAAACGTTGATCGAAAAGGCTGACATTGTTGTGGTGCGTTTTGGCGAGAAGTATCGCCAGTGGAACGCCGCCTTCGATGCCGGCATGGCAGCAGCACTGGGCAAGCCGCTTATCGTGATGCATCTGCCCGAACATGCCCACGCCCTCAAGGAAGTGTGTGCGGCATCCATGGCCGTGACGGACACGCCAGAGCAAGTGGTGCAAATTCTGCGCTATGTGATCGACGGCGAACTTGCCGGCTATTAAGTGCGAGCCCGCTTGAAACCCCGTTCACCTGCGATATGTCGCTTGAAGAAAATCTAGAGGACCAGACCTATGACCCATCTCGACCAAGAAGAGCGCATTAAGGGCGGCAGAAAGGGCAATCGGGTGTTGAAAATCCTCGTCGTGAGCCTCGTCCTGCTGGCTGTGGGCTATGTCATTGTCAGCATGGTGGCCCCCGTCGGCGAGGCTCCTGCACCAGCTGCTGAGACAACCAGCACTCAGTGAGCTTTATCGACGGTATGTTTTGAAGCGCGGCCCTTCGTCGGGGTCGCGCTTTTGTTTTCGCTGCTAGAGGCTGGCTGGCAAATTTGCGGCGATCAACCATGCAGCAATCAAAGCCTCCGTCGCGAAAAATATCTTTGCCTTGCTGCCTTCTGGTTGGTCCAGAATGAGGGAGGTAAGCCGCCCTGTGCCCGCGCCGGCATAGACAAAACCAACCATGGCATAGGCCAGCGGCTGGTTGATGATCAGGGCTGCCACCGCAACGCCAACAAACAGGGCGCCGGACGCCGCTCGAACTTCCGATACGCCCATCACCGAGCCTGCGGTTTTCAGATCCAGAGTGTCCATGGTCCAGCGTGGTGCGAGCCAGCCGGCAAAGCCCAGGCCAATTGTGGTCAGCATAGCCAGCACATTGATGATGTAGACGAAATCCATTGGTTTTTGACCCTTGATTGTTGTTTCTGCGCTGATGGAACAGTGGGGGTGAAGCGCAGTGTTATTGTGGGAACGCATGACCTGCCCAACTGGTTCAGTTTCACTGCGGCCGCAAGTTTACGCGCCATTAGCGACCCTTTGGCAATGTGCTAGGCTGGGCGGGCTGACTGGAGCACTGCTTTTGGAGCAATTTCGATGGCACAAACAGGCGGAAAGCTGACCACCGTTGAGAGCGCTTTGCAGGCTTGGCATGGAAAGCTCAGCGATGAGCGCCGTATGGCCGAGCGGACCGTAGCGGCCTACGCGTCCGATGTGGATGCCTTGATGGAATTTCTGGGCTCATATCTGGGCGGGCCCGTGTCCCTTGCCGCCCTTGCTGATCTTCCACCGGCGACATTTCGGTCTTTTCTCGCCATGCGGCGGCGCGAGGGTGTGAGCGCCCGCACTATGGCGCGGCAATTGTCTGCGGCCCGGTCGTTCTTTCGTTTTCTAGAGCAGCAGGGTTTGGCCAATTCCAGTGGCGTACAAGCGGTTAAAGCTCCCAAGCTGCCGCGCACACTGCCCAAGCCACTCACGCCCCATGCAGCGCTCGACGTGTCCGCCGCCGCCTCCGGCATGGATGCCCGGCCATGGGTCAATGCGCGTGATGCAGCGGTCCTCACCCTGTGTTATGGCGCGGGGCTGCGCATTTCAGAAGCGCTGGCGTTGACGCCCACGGCCCTCAAGGATGCTGATCGTACCCTTCGCATAAAGGGTAAGGGCGGCAAGGTGCGAATTGTACCTCTGCTGCCCGCTGTCCGACAGGCCGTGGCTCACTATGTCGAGCTTGTGCCATTTCAGCTGGACAGTGACTTGCCCATGTTCCGCGGCATTCGCGGCGGGCCGCTGGACCCCACCAGCGTGCAGACAGCCATGCGGCATTTGCGATCTGCCCTTGGCCTGCCGCCCACCGCAACACCGCACGCTTTGCGCCACTCATTTGCCACGCATCTCTTGGCGGGTGGAGGGGACTTGCGCACAATTCAGGAATTGCTTGGTCACGCCAGTCTTTCTACCACTCAGGTTTACACTCAGGTAGACGCCGATCATTTGCTTGCAACTTGGCGACAAGCCCACCCGCGTGCCTGAATTTGGACTCACCGAAGCGCTTAATTGATATGCGTTCGATTGCGGATTCTTAACGACCATCGGTTAGGGTGAGCGCCATGAGATATATGATTTTCGCACCTGCTGGTGACGCCGCTAACTCAGATGATGTACAATTGCTGCGGGCAGCGGCCTTTTGGATTGGCCTCAAAAGTGTGCTGGTTGCTGCTTTTTTGGTTTCAGTGTTCACCATCGCCACCCAAGGCCCCGCGAAGGCTGAGGAGCTTGAGACCGCCTGTGCGGGCCGGAATCTCTGGGAGCCGCTCACCGTTGCGGCCCCTGAAATTGCTGACAAGCTCATGGCTCAGGCCAAAACCGAATGGCCCAACGGTGAGTCAAAATTCTGGAAAATTGAACGTGGTGATCTGCCGCCATCATGGCTCTTTGGAACGGCACACTTGGCCGACCCGCGGGTTCTGGACATTGGTTCAGCCGCTGAAAATGCACTGGCGCAGTCCAAAACGCTTGCCGTTGAAATCGTCGACATTGAAGCGAGTGCGCAGAAGGTCTTTGCAGATCCTGCCATGCGCGATCTGTTCTTTTTCACCGACGGATCCACAATCGAGAATCACCTCACCGAAGATGAGGCAGCGTCCATTCGCGCGCGCCTTGAGGGTGGCGAATCTCCCTGGTTTCTTGCCAAGCGCATGAAGCCCTGGTTGGTTTTGGGCCTGTTGGCCCCGCCAAAATGTGAAGCGGAGCGCAAGGCGTCCGGCAGCGCAATTCTGGATGCAGACCTTCAAACCCGGGCGAAAGCCAGCGGCATGGAGGTCGTAGGTTTGGAGACGGCGCGAGAGCAGTTTGTCGCCCTGTCGAGCCTTGGATTTGAAAATCAGCTGGTGGCTCTCAAAGAAATCGCGACCAAAACAGAGCTTCTCGACGACATGACCAAGACGATGATCGATCTGTATGTTGAAGGCCGCATAGACCTGATATGGCCGATGTTGGAGTATTTTGCGCCGTCGGGGGAGGATGGCGAATCCCAGCGCGCTGAGTTTGAGAGTGAAATCGTGACGGAACGCAACATCCGCATGGCTGAG
>JBCBZX010000040.1:0-14700 GCA_039815105.1 Pseudomonadota bacterium | reverse complement strand
GCCGCGCCAAAATCTGGAGCGCCCGGGCCAAACATGACATCCATCAAATCTTTGGCCCATATGGGGTTGGGATCGGGGTGCCCGCCGCCAAAATCTGGACTGGGCTTGCCGTTGACGACCGTTCCGTTGGGTGCGCCCAAGGCGCCCTCGAGAATGGCGTGGGCATAGGGCCCCGTCACCGCATGCATGGCGTCGAACTGCATGCGAAAGCCGCCGGCAAACAGGGCCTTGATCTTTGCAAAATCAAAGAGCGTTTCCATGAGAGCCGCATAGTCAGAGACGGGGTCGACGATCTCGACCTCCATGCCGCCACAGGCGCTGGTGCCCAAGGTTTCCAGATCCACTTTTGTGGTGGCGGAGATCCGGTAGATGTCGATCTGCTTGGAGCGGGCAAAAATCTTGTCGGTGACCGCCTCCGTCGCGGGGCCGCCATTGGGGCCGTTATATTTGAGGCCAAAATCGGCGTTCGGCCCACCGGGATTATGGCTAGCAGACAAGATCAACCCGCCATCTGCCTTGCGCTTGCGGATGAGGTGAGAGGCCGCCGGCGTCGACAGAATACCGCCCTGTCCAACAATGCATTTTGCCGCCCCATTGGCCGCTGCCATGCGCAGGATCTTCTCAATCGCTTCATCATTGAAATAGCGGCCATCTCCTCCAACGACCAGCGTCTTGCCTTCGACACCGCCAATGCCGTCAAAAATGGATTGGGTGTAATTTTCCAGATAGTCTGGACGTCTGAATATAGCCGTCTTCTTGCGCAGGCCGCTGGTGCCAGGCTTCTGCCCTTCAATCGGCTTCGTTCGCACTGTCTGCATAGGCATCGTCTCGTCCTCCCTACTCCGTCTCCAGATCGGCTAGCCGACCCCTCATCCCAATTACGTTTCGTGTGAAAAAACCACCACGGCGTTAGCAGCAATCACCATGCCTGGCGTCACCTCAATGGCATCGTCCTGGCTGGTATCGAAGCGCCTCACCCAATTGCCTTCAGTCAGCTCAGGGGGCGTGATTTCAATCTCATCGCCACGGTTAAACACCAGAAGCAGCGCCCCCTCCCGGCGCACATATTCCGGCGACCCGGATGCCATGCGCATCTCCACCACCAGCGTGTTAAGGTCCGGCCTGTCCCAATCATCCTGTGTCATCGGATTGCCGTTAAAGCGCCGCCAGAAAAGGTCGGGCTCACCGTCCACGACACGCTTTGTGGAGTGCAAAAAGCGACCCTGGCGCAGCAATGGATGCATGTTTCGAAACGCAATGGCCTGCTGACAGAACTCAAAAAATGGATCATCGTCGTCGGGCCAGTTCACCCAACCGATCTCATTGTCTTGGCAATAGGCATTGTTGTTGCCGCCCTGGGAGTTGCTCATCTCATCGCCGGCCAACATCATGGGGGTGCCCTGGGACAGCATCAGCGTGGCCATGAGATTGCGCTTGCGCCGGGCACGGGCGGCGAGAATGTCCGGATCGTCAGTCGGCCCTTCAACACCCATATTGTCCGAATGATTGTTGGCGTGGCCGTCGCGATTGTCTTCACCATTGGCGAGATTGTGTTTGCGCGAATAGCTTACCGTATCTTGCAACGTGAAGCCGTCATGGGCCGTGAGAAAGTTGAGCGACGATGTTGCCGCACGCCCATCATGATCGAAAAACTGCGCCGACCCTGAAATGCGTGCGGCCATTGCGGCAATCTTTTTAGGGTCGTCACGCCAGAATTCCCTGACATTGTCACGAAACTGATCGTTCCACTCCAGAAATGGGGCGGGATAGGCCCCCAATTGGTAACCGCCAGGTCCGATGTCCCAAGGTTCTGCAATCAGCTTCACCTGGTTGAGCACCGGGTCCTGCCCTATGGCACGGAAGAACGGGCCATCCCGCTCAAAGCCGCGGCGGGTGCGGCCAAGCGTGGTGCAGAGATCAAAGCGAAACCCGTCAACATGCATCACCTCCACCCAATAGCGCAGGCTGTCCATCACCAATCGGATGACGGCCGGGCTCTCAAAATCAAGTGTGTTCCCAGTACCGGTATCGTTGATGTAGAACCGGCCGCCTTCGGCAAGCCGGTAATAGCTGGCATTGTCCAGACCACGGAACATCAGAGTCGGTCCCATCTCAGAACCTTCGGCGGTGTGGTTGTACACCACGTCGAGAATGACCTCGATGCCAGCTGAGTGGAACCGCTTCACCATTTGCTGAAACTCGGCAATGTCACCATTGTGCAAGTAGCGAGGGTCCGGCGCAAAGAAGCCGTGGGTCATATACCCCCAATAATTGGTCAGCTTCCGGTCGAGCAAAAACTGCTCGTTGAGAAACGCCTGAACCGGCAGCAACTCCACCGCCGTAACGCCCAGCTTGTTCAAATGTTCCAGGATCGGGTCCGAGGCCATGGCCAAAAATGTGCCGGCATTGGGTATGTCCGCTCGCCCGGCGGTGAGGCCTTTCACATGGGCCTCATAAATCACAGAATCCTTGAGGCTATGGCGAGGGCGCCCCGGGTCCTCCCAGCGGCGATTTGTATCCACAACGACACTGCGCGGCATATAGGGGGCACTGTCGGTGGTGCTGAAACTCAGATCATCGCCTTTGGCGCCAACTTGATAGCCAAAAACCGCATCGTTCCAGATTGGGTGTCCGGTGAGGCGCTTGCCATAGGGGTCGATCAGCAATTTATGGGGATTAAAGCGGTGACCCTCCAGCGGCTTGTACGGGCCATCCATTCGGAAGCCATATTGCTGGCCGGTTTTCAGACCCTGCACATAGCCATGCCACACATGGCCCTGGCGCTCCGGAAGGGTGATGATCTGGGTTTCATTGCCGTTCTCATCAAACAGGCACAGCATCGCCTTGTGGGCATGGCGCGAATAGACCGCGAAATTGACCCCGCCTTCATCAGGCGTTGCCCCCAGCGGGGCGGCACGGCCAGGGCCGATGGAAAATGTGGTGGCGTTCATCGAGTTGATGAAACCAACGGGGCGTACATCGCCAGATAGTCCGCCGCCGAATGATCCCAGCCAACGCTCTGCTTCATGGCGTTGCGCTGCATCTTTCGCCAAACCGCAGTTTGTGCGTACAGCTCACCAAGACGCCTGACAGCGTGGGTCATTGCACTGCCATGTATCGGGAAAAATTGAATGCCTGTCGCCACCCCGGAAGCCAGGGCAGCCGGCGACGCATTGATCACGGTGTCAGCCAAACCACCTGTCATAGAGACAAGTGGCACCGTGCCATATCGCAGTCCATAGAGCTGGGTGAGGCCGCAGGGCTCAAACCGGGAGGGCACCAAAATCACATCGCCTCCAGCGATCATTCGATGCGACAATGCCTCGTCATATCCTATCTTCACAGCAACATTTTCATGGTTGGCAGCAGCCTCAAGAAGCCGTGTTTCCAGCATCGTGTCGCCGGAGCCCAGTACCACAAGCTGCCCGTTCTGGCTCATCAGTTCCGGCAGAGCTTCCAACAGCAGATCAATGCCCTTTTGCTCGGTCAGGCGGGAAACCATCACGCACAGTGGACCGGAAGCCTTCGGCAAACCAAATTCATTTTGCAGAGACTTTTTATTGGCCGCCTTTCCGGTCGCCGTGAAATAATTGCTGATATTTGGATCCGTCGCCGGGCTCCAAACGCTCTCATCAATGCCATTCACGATGCCGATAAAATCGGCCTGCCTCCGGCGCAAAACGCCGTCCATCCCAATTCCAAATTCAGGCGTGAGCAATTCCTGCGCGTAGGTCTGGGACACCGTGTTCAGTTTTGCCGCCCCCATGAGACCTGCCTTAAGCGCCGATATCTGCCCCCAAAACTCAAAACCCTCCGCGTGAAAACGAGACGGGTCCAAGCCCAAAACGTCCAACTTGGAGGCTTCAACATTGCCGTGAAACGCGATGTTGTGGATGGTAAAAACGAACGGTACATCGCATTTTGCAGCCGCCAGATATTCTGGCGTCAAACCGGCCTGCCAATCATGGCCGTGGACCAGATCGGGAAACCAACCCGAAGCGCCTTCGCTGCCTATGGCCGCTGCAGCTTGGCACAGGGCCGCAAACCGCTCCGGATTGTCAGCCCAGTCCTTGCCCTTGGCGTCGACATACAAGCCGCCGTCACGATCGTACAAATGCGGAGCATCAAGAACCAACAAATCGAGCCCGGCAATTGTGCAGGCAAGCAGCTTTGCCGGTGCACCAAACAGGTCGCCGAACTCCTTGGCGGTCGCACCTTTGCCCACCTGCCGCATCACATCACGATATCCGGGCAATAGGACACGCGTGCGGACCCCGTGCTCTTCAAGAGCCGTCGGCAGCGCCCCGGCCACATCGGCCAGACCTCCGGTTTTCACCAACGGTGCGCACTCGGAAACAACGAAGAGAATCTGGGGCGCTTGCTCAGTCATGTGGCACAGCCCATCATCGGTAACCCCTAAATTTCGTCGTCACAGAGACGCCGCGCGTTTGTCGAGCATGTCCTGCGTGATGAGCGTTGTGCCCCGCTCCGTCACCCGGAACCATTTGGCGTCTTCCTTGGGGTCTTCTCCGACAACCAGGCCTTCCGGTATGATCACGCCACTGTCGATGACCACCCGGCGCAACCGTGCGGACCGGTTGACGACAACCCCCGGCAACACCACCGCATGGTCCAGCACCGCGTAGGAATTGGTATGTACATTGGTGAACAGGCAAGAATTGCGAACCTCTGTACCGGAGATGATGCAACCGCCCGACACCATGGAAGATATGGCCATGCCGCGACGGTCCCGCTCGTCATGTATAAATTTCGCCGGAGGCACGGCCTCATTGTAAGTCCAGATCGGCCATTCCTGATCCCATAGATCAAGTTCAGGCGTGAAGTCCGTCAGATCGATATGCGCTTCCCAGAATGCATCCACCGTTCCAACATCTTTCCAATAAGCGACTGCACCTTTCGTGCGCACACAGCTATCATCAAACCGGTGGGCCATGGCCTTGCCCGTAGCAACGATGTGGGGAATGAGGTCACCGCCGAAATCGTGCTCGGATTCACCCTTCTCCGCATCCTCCACCAGAATTTTTCGGAGGAACTTCCAGTCAAAGACATAGATGCCCATGGAGGCCAACGCCTTGTCAGGGTCGTCTGGCATACCCGGCGGGTCTGAGGGCTTTTCCAGAAAGCTGGTGATTTGATCGTTTTCATCGACATGCATCACGCCGAAGGCGGTGGCGTCCATGCGCGGCACGGTCAGGCACCCTACGGTCACGTCGGCCTTGTTTTCCACATGCTGACGCAGCATGATTTCATAATCCATTTTGTAGATGTGATCGCCCGCCAAAATGACGATGTAATCCACATTGTAGCTGTCTACGATGTCGATGTTCTGCGTCACGGCATCAGCCGTGCCCATATACCAATTCTCGTTGCCGCCGCGCTGGGACGCTGGCAACACATCGAGAAACTCATTGCGTTCGGGGCGAAAAAAGTTCCAACCGCGCTGCGTGTGGCGGATCAGGCTGTGCGCTTTATATTGGGTTGCCACAGCCACTTTACGAATGCCGGAATTGACTGCGTTGGACAGCGCAAAGTCCACGATACGGGCCTTGCCGCCGAAGGGCACCGCGGGCTTCACCCTACGGTCGGTGAGCTCCTTCAGTCGGCTTCCACGACCACCGGCGAGCACAAATGCCATAGACCTTTGCGTCAAACGTTGTGTCTTCATGTCGTGAACTCCCTTGATTTACCGATTTGCACTACGCCCCTCCCGAGTAGCGTAGAACGATGACTGATAACGGCGGCAGGCTCACCACCACCGATTGTGACTGGCCGTCCGAAGCAATGTTTTCCGACTGCTTGCCGCCCATATTGCCGCGATTTCCACCGCCATAAATTTCGGCATCCGTGTTCATGACCTCCTCCCAGAAGCCAACCAACGGAACACCTGCTCTGAACGTTAACCGCTCAACCGGCGTAAAGTTGCACAGCACAATCACCGGCGCGTCGCCTTCTTCGCCATAGCGGATGAAACAAGTGGTGGATTGAGCGGGGTCGTTGCTCAGCCACTGAAAGCCTTCGGCCACGCAGTCGCGGGCATGGAGCGCTGGCGTTTCGCGGTAGAGTTTGTTGAGATCCTGCACGAGGCGCTGAACGCCTTTGTTCAGCGGCCGCTCTGCAGCCGCCCAGTCCAACTCACCATCATGACTCCACTCTTGGGGTTGGGCGAATTCGCAGCCCATGAACAAAAGCTTCTTGCCCGGATGGCTCCACATGAAGCCGTAATAGGCCCGCAGATTGGCAAACTTCTCCCACTCATTACCAGGCATTTTCGAGATCATCGATCCTTTGCCGTGGACCACTTCATCATGGCTGATGGGCAGGATGAAGTTTTCCGTAAAGGCCCAATCGATGGGGAACGTCATCAGATGATGATCGTATTGGCGGTGGATGGGGTCCTTTTCCATGTAGCGAAGCGTGTCGTTCATCCACCCCATGTTCCACTTGTAGCCAAAGCCAAGCCCCCCCGTGTGCACCGGCTGGGACACGCCGGGAAACGAGGTGCTCTCCTCCGCCACGGTCATGACGCTGGCATCAGCTCCATAGACTTCTACATTCATGTCCTGGAGAAACTGGATGGCCTCGTAATTCTCGCGCCCGCCATCCTTATTGGGCACCCATTCGCCCTCTTTGCGCGAGTAGTCGCGGTAGAGCATGGACGCGACTGCATCCACGCGCAGCCCATCAAGATGGTACTCTTCCATCCAATAGAGCGCGTTGGCGACAAGGTAATTTTTCACCTCGGTGCGCCCGTAATTGTAGATCAGCGTGTTCCAATCCTGATGGAAGCCTTCTCGGGGGTCGGCATGTTCGTACAGTGCCGTGCCGTCAAACGATGCCAAGCCGTGATCGTCGCTGGGGAAATGCCCCGGAACCCAATCGAGCAGCACGCCAATGTCGGCAGCGTGGGCAGCTTCGACAAAATCGCGAAACTCATGGGGCGGTCCAAAACGGATGGTCGGCGCGTAGAGCCCCACGGGCTGATAGCCCCACGAGCCGTCAAAGGGGAATTCCGACACTGGCATCAATTCTATATGGGTGAAGCCCATATATTTGACATAGGCGATCAAGTCCCGCGCCAATTCCTTATAGCTCAGCGACCGGCCGCCATCGTCATAGCGCCTCCGCCAAGACCCCAGATGCACCTCATAAATGCAGATCGGGCTCGCGCGATCCGAGCGCTGGGCCCGGCTTGCCATCCATGCGGCGTCCTTCCAGCCATAGCCGGAAATATCCCGCACGATGGACGCCTTCTCCGGCGGGTGCTGAGACCCAAACCCCACCGGATCTGCCTTGAGCGATATGCCGCCCCTGGCACCGGAGATCTCATATTTATAGAGCGCACCCTCGCCAACGCCCGGAAGAAATATCTCCCAAACACCTGTCGAGCCGGCGCGACGCATGGGGTGACGCCGTCCGTCCCACGAGTTGAAATCGCCCACCACGCTCACACGACGCGCATTGGGTGCCCAGACCGCAAAGTGGGTGCCTTGGGCGCCCTCATGCTCGCAAACGTGGGCACCAAGCACACGCCACAATTGCTTGTGGGTGCCCTCGCCCATCAAGAACTGGTCAAAATCTGTCAGCACCGGACTGAAAGAAAACGGATCGCGCGTCGTCGTCTCAACGGCACCTGAATATGTTACCGTCAGCAAATAGACACCCGCAGCCACGGGCCCGGCAAAAACATCCCCGGCGAGGCGCTCAAGCTGCGTTTCAGAGCCACCCACAGTTGCGGTGACGCTCTGTGCACCGGGTTGAAACGTCACCACCCACGAGGTTTTCCCGCTCTTATGGGGGCCCAAAACATCGAACGGCGCGGTGTGATCGCCCGCATTCAGGGCACCCACATCATCACTCGTCAGGAAGTCCGGCCATTGCCCAGCGGTGCTCGGTTCAGGATCGCCGTCACTATCTCCAATGGGCATTCGACACAATTCCAGTTACGCGCCAACGGCCAACCCGTTCGCCACCCAAACGTAACCACGCCCCTACATGCATCGTCAACAAAACCAGACGTGGCCCGGAACAAACAACTCTCGAAAACGGTGTTTGCCAACGGGTCGTTTGTGTGATCTAGCTTGGGTATGGTTTCGCGCGCTTAACTTAAGCCGCGGATTAAAAGGGAATACGGTGAGGTGTAGCCAACAGGCGCCAAATCCGTAACTGCCCCCGCAACTGTGAGCGGTGAGCGACCCCGGAAATACCACTGGTGCAAACGCACCGGGAAGGTCCGGAAGAGCTTTGACCCGCAAGTCAGGAGACCTGCCATGCAACATAAACTCAACCCGGGCGGGGTGCCTCGGCAAGGAGCATGGACATGCGAAACCGGATTTTCCGGCCCCTGGACGTGATTGCTTGTAAGCCCTCGCCGCTGTGCGGAGGGCACATTGCAAATGGGCACACGGAACCAGAAACCAAACCAAGATCATCGCACCCACAACCATCGCATTACGGTCTGCACTTCATGCCGCCATACCAACCAGCAGTGCCGCCCCGGTTATGACCTGATCGAGCGATTGCGCCAGGCAATTGCCGATGCGGGCGACAGTGTAACCGGTGAATTCGAGATCGCCGGCGTCGCCTGCATGGCGGGCTGTTCCCGACCCTGCACCGTGGCCTATCACGGCACGCAAAAAGCCACCTATCTATTTGGCGACATCGACCCAGATGAAGATGTCGACGACCTGATAGCCTTTGCCAAGCAATATGCAGCTCTGGAGGACGGTTGGTGCTCATCCGTCGACCGGCCTGGAAAACTGCGCAAAACCACCCTCGCCCGGGTGCCCGCTGCCATTGTTGCAATAGAAGCAACGGATCAGGCAGCGCAATGAAGGCCGCTGGAAAGGCCTCAAGCCTGGAAATCCAAAGCGCCGGATGGCGCACGCCCGGCGGCACCACGGTTCTTGAACCCATGTCGCTCACCTTGGGCGCGGGTAAGGTGCTGGGTGTGGTCGGTGCCAATGGCGCTGGCAAGTCAACGCTGCTGCGACTCATCTATCGCTACAACCGCCCCCATGCCGGTCGTGTGTTGATTGATGGTGACGACATATGGGCTTTGCCCGCCCGCGCGGTGGCGCAGCGAGTCGCAGCCGTTTTGCAGGAGCAACCCACCGATTTCGCCCTCACAGTGTTTGAAATTGTCATGCTTGGCCGCACGCCCCACCATCGCGCCTTTGGTGCCAGTGGAGCTCAGGACCGAACCATAGTGGACAGCGCCTTGAGGCGGCTCAACCTATCAGCCCTGGCTGACCGCCGGTTCGGCACGCTGTCGGGGGGTGAGCGCCAACGCGTCATGGTAGCCCGCGCCCTTGCCCAGGAGCCGGGAATTCTGGTGCTCGACGAGCCCACCAACCATCTCGACATACGCCATCAGCTTGAAGTGCTGGAGCTCATCGCCACGCTTGGCATGACCATTGTGGCGAGCCTGCATGATCTCAACTTTGCGGCCCAGTGCTGCGACGAAATTTTACTACTTCGTGACGGCCGAAAGCTCGCTTTTGGCCCGCCAGAGAAGGTGCTCAGCGATGTGGCTGTGTCGGATGCCTTTCAGGTAACGGCCGAGCGCCAAAAGCTGCATCCCAGCAACCAATCCCACTTCACCTACACCCTGCAACAAGGACATTGATATGAAATCCCGCCATCTCAACACGACAGCAATAGCCACCGCCATCGCTCTTTCCACGACCCTCTCCACCACTTTGGTTGGATCCGCCTCGGCGCAAACCAATGTTCAAAGCTGTGACCGGCAGGTGACTTTCGACACCCCGCCCACCCGGGCCATTTCCAACGATGTAAACCTCACTGAGATGATGCTGGTCCTCGGCCTGACAGATCGCATGGTCGGCTATACCGGCATTTCAGGCTGGAAAACGCTTGATGAGGAAATGCGTGCCGGTGTCGAGGCTCTGCCCGAACTGTCTGCCAAATATCCCACCAAAGAGGTGCTTATCGGTGCCGATGCAGATTTCTTCTTTGCCGGCTGGAACTACGGCATGAAGGTCGGCGGCGAAGTGACCCCGGAGACGCTCGAGCCCTTCGGCATCCAGGTTTACGAGCTGACCGAGAGCTGCATCCACATTGGCGAAAAAGCCAAGGTGACCATGGATGACATGTATAATGACCTGCTCAATCTGGGGAAAATCTTCGACGTCGAAGACCGAGCTCAAGCGCTTGTTGAGGGTTATGAAGCTGAACTGGCTGCCTTCACCGACGCGTTGGAAAAGGGCGACGAGCCACTGCGCGTGTTCGTCTATGACAGTGGCGAGGACACGCCATTCACAGCCGGTCGCTACGCCATGCCCACGGCCATGATTGAAGCTGCGGGCGGCACCAACATTCTCGATGATCTGGAGAAAAGCTGGGCGACCGTCGGCTGGGAATCCGTGGTGGAGCGCAACCCTGAAGTGATCGTGATCGTGAATTATGGCGACGTTACCGCGGAGCAGAAGCGGGACTTCATGATGAGCAATCCAGCCTTCGCTGAGCTTGATGCCGTGAAGAACGATCGCTTCGTGGTACTGGAGTATGTCGAGGCCACGCCCGGCCCCCGCAACATCAATGCCATCAAAAAGCTCGCCACCGGCTTCTGGGGCAATTGAGCATGGCCGCGTCGGCAGCCCAGCGTGAAAAACGTGAAATAAGGCAAGACCGCATTATTGGGCGTCGGCGCGCCACCCGGCCAGCTATCGTTGCGTTGGCTGGCCTCATCACCCTGTTAGCGTCACTCACCATTGCCGTCGGTGTTGGGGCAGTCTCCATCCCTGCCTCCACCGTTTGGGGTGTGGTCGCGAACAAGGCTGTTGCAGGGTTGGTGCACGAATCCTGGTCGGCGGGGCGCGAAGCCATCGTTTGGGACATCCGCTTTCCCCGGGCTTTTCTGGCCATGATCGTGGGAGCTGGCCTGGCCTTGGTGGGGGCCAGCCTACAGGCCGTCACGCGCAACGGGCTGGCGGACCCGCACTTGCTGGGCATTTCCGCCGGCGGCGCGTTCGGGGCCATATTGGCACTGCTGCACACAGGGCTCTTCCTTGGCCTGCTCACCGTGCCGCTTCTGGCTTTTATGGGTTCGTTGGGCGCGACTTTGCTTGTGCTCGGCGTTGTGCGGGTTGCCGACGCCAACACGGCCGACAAATTGGTGCTCGCGGGGGTGGCCGTGTCATTTGTGGTCATGGCCATGGCCAACATTTTGATCTTCATGGGTGACCCCCGCGCCACCCACACGGTGGTGTTCTGGATGCTCGGCGGCCTTGGCCTCGCCCAATGGTCTCAGCTGCTCTATCCGCTGGTGGTTCTGGTCGCCTGCAGCGCATGGTTGATGGTCCGGGCCCATCAGTTCAACGCCATGACCGTGGGCGACGAAACAGCCGCCACACTGGGCATCGCCGTGGACCGGTTCCGCCTTCAGGCCTTCGTCATCAGCGCATTGATCACCGGCGTGATGGTCGCTTTCTCAGGGATGATCGGATTTGTGGGCCTGATGGTGCCCCACATCGCCCGCATGCTTGTTGGCGGCGATTACCGCAAGCTCCTGCCGTTCAGCGCCTTGTTCGGCGCGATTTTCCTGGTGTGGGCCGACATCATCGCCCGAACCATCATGGCCCCCGAAGACATGCCCATCGGCATCGTCACCGGCCTCATCGGCGGCATCTTTTTCATCTGGTTGCTGCGAAAGTCGTCCCGGGCAAATTGACCAGCCGTTAGAGCAAAGCGAGGACCGGCAAATAGAAACCAACGGGGCCGCCAGGCGCGCCAGGCTGATCATTATTCGGTACGAGCAGATAAATCATGGCGCAGACTAGAGGATGAAGTCCGAACTCGAAGCCAACGCACATTGGGTTGGCAGGCGGCAATGCGCAAACCAAAATGGCGGAGAGTAGCGGAGACATTTCGAACCCGCAGGTTTGCAAGGCCAAGGGCCGTCCGAGCTTATGCGAGGTCCCGACTGGAGCAAAGCCCGAAGGGCGACAGCGCAAAGTCAGAAAATGGCGGAGAGATAGGGATTCGAACCCTAGGTACTGTTACCAGCACAACGGTTTTCGAGACCGCCCCGTTCGACCACTCCGGCACCTCTCCGCATGTTCTAAGCATCAATCGAAACCGGTCGTTGGCCTCGGCTTTGCGAACAGCGTCAGCGTTTAGATGAGCAACGCCCGCTGTTCAAGTCGATTCGAACCTAGTTTGCATCGGAAAGCGGGCACTCGCCTTGACTTTACAGCGACTTTCACGCTTATGACGCCAGACCGCAGGCGGGCCAGGAGCGTGCTTGCGGGTCGAAAAGCAAAAAGACTGACAAAAAGACCGGCACCGCCCCTGATTATCCCGGCGCGCGGCAGACCGGATTTGAGCATAAGGAAAGAACAATGTTCGC
Source organism: Pseudomonadota bacterium (assembly GCA_039815105.1). Classification (GTDB taxonomy): domain Bacteria; phylum Pseudomonadota; class Alphaproteobacteria; order Rhizobiales; family Rhizobiaceae; genus JBCBXA01. The sequence continues at coordinate 2,312 of JBCBZX010000040.1, read as the reverse complement.
AGTCATCAAAACCGGCGGTAAGCAATATCGTGTCGCCGAAGACGATGTCATCAAGGTTGAGAAGCTGGACGCCGAGCCAGGCACTCTGGTTGAATTCTCAGAAGTTCTGATGGTTGGCGAAGGCGCCGACGCGACGATTGGTTCGCCAACCGTTGAGGGTGCCATTGTGACGGCTGAGGTGCTGGATCAGGGCCGCAACCGCAAGGTTATCGCGTTCAAAAAGCGCCGTCGCCAGAACTCGCGCCGCACACGCGGCCACCGCCAGCACTACACACAGGTGCAGGTGCTCGAAGTGCTGACAGGCGGTGCCAAGGCCAAGAAGAAAGCCTCTGGCACAGGCAAGCCGAAGAACACCAACAATTCCGGCCTGTCCCTCGCGGCAAAGGCCGGCCTTGCGGCAGCCGCTGCCGCTGGCACCGCCGCCGTGGCTGCAGGTGCTGCCGCCGCCGCCAAAGCGCTTTCCAGCGACGAGGAAAAGCCAAAGGCCAAAAAACCGGCTGCCAAGAAGGTAGAGCCCAAGGAAAATGGTGTTGCTAAGGAGGCACCTGAAGGCCCGCTTTTCGCAGCACCCGCAGGCGAGCCGGATCAGCTGACAAAAATCAAAGGCATCGGCAAAGTGGCCGAGCGCCAGCTCAATGAACAGGGCATCACCACCTACGCCCAGATCGCCGCTCTGACCGCAGACGAAATTCAGAAGGTCGACGATTACATGCCCTTCTCGACTGCCCAGATTGAAGACTGGCAGGCACAAGCCAAAGAAATGGCCTAACGGCCAGGCGAAAGAACTGATCGCTAAGGCCAAACGAACAATTGGCCGGTTGGGCACAACTCAACTGGCCAAACCAAACAAGAACCTGTATAGCGGCATTAAACCAGATGCCCTGAGTTCCCTTATGGGAGCCGTTCCTTCGGGAATTTAGGAGAGCTAAAATGGCACATAAAAAAGCAGGCGGCTCATCGCGCAACGGTCGCGACTCAGAGTCCAAACGCCTCGGCGTTAAAAAATTCGGCGGCGAAGCCGTCATTCCTGGCAACATTATTCTGCGTCAGCGCGGCACGCGCTGGCACGCGGGCGTGAATGTGGGCATGGGCAAAGACCATACCCTGTTCGCAAAATCCGAAGGTGCCGTGTCTTTCGCAAAGAAAGCCAATGGCCGCACCTACGTATCTGTGATGCCCCTCCCGACAAATGGGGCGGTAGCCGCAGAATAGCCGGAACACAAAAAGTGACCGGCGCTATCCAAAGCCCGGTTAGAAGGTCTCAAAACCTTCACACAAATCGGAGAGAGGAGGCGCCGGTCGCCCCTCTCTCTTTTTTTATGCCCAACCGCATAGAAGCCAAAGCACAACGGCCCACCAGAACTGGAAAAGACCATGGTTGCCGCACGGACCGGAACACCCTCCCTCCCCGCTCTTGAAGCGCAGGTTGGCAAAGCGATTGTCTCGCGCAATCTGGTGCTGCGAAAGCCGGTGATGGATGATGCGCATGCCTTGGCGGAGCTGGCCAATGACCGCACCGTAGCGGAGATGACCGCGCGCATTCCTCACCCCTATACGCTGGAAGATGCCAACGACTTTTTGCTCGACTCGCTGGATGCCGGGCCACGGGGTCACCTGCGCTTCGCCATCACGGCTCGCCTGCCCGATGACACAAGCGGCGAGTTCATGGGCATGGTGGCCGTGGACCGTGTCGACGGCAATTTGGTGCTCGGTTACTGGCTTGGCCGCCCGTTCCGTCGGCGCGGTTACATGTCAGAGGCTGTAACAGCCCTTGTGCAGGCGCTGTTTGAAACCGGCGAAGTGTCCGAGATCATCTCATCAGCGCGCATGATCAATGATGGCAGCCGGGCAATTCTGGAACGGGTTGGCTTCCAACGCACGGGCGTGGGTCTGATCCGCTCGACATCGCTCAAAGGATCTGTGCCGGTGACGCATTACAGGCTCACGGTGGACGAGTTTGCCCGCCGACCGACCGCGAAGCCGACCCCGGCTTCGTAATACGCGTGATAGCGTGCCTGACAGCACGTCCGGCACCATCGAAGTCATAACGTGACGTGACAGCCCGCCTGCGCTATCAGGCGGGCCAAACCCTGCCATCCAAATCGCCCGATGAAGTTCGCCCAATGAAATTTCTCGACCAAGCCAAAATCTACACCCGCTCCGGCGATGGTGGCGCGGGTGCGATCTCGTTTCACCGAGAGAAATATGCCGCCTGGCCGCGTGCTTCCTCGATTCGATGGCGTCGCTCAATCTGCCCGCGTGGGGCTACGGCATCCGCTACCAGTACGGCATGTTCAAGCAGTTCATCACCG
>JBCBZX010000313.1:0-3625 GCA_039815105.1 Pseudomonadota bacterium | reverse complement strand
CTATCGATAGGCGTAGTACATGCCCAGGAACTTACCTTAAAAGTCAGCACAGAGCCTACGTTGGGATCATAGTCCGGCAACGACACCATCGCCGCGATTTCACCCGTGCGCGCATCGAGAACAACTGCACCAGCTGCAATGGAGCGATACTTCTCCATGGCTTTCATCAGTTCATCACGGACAATAAATTGTGCCCCAAGGTCTATGGACAGCGCCACAGGTTCCATTTGGCGTTGCACCGCAAAGCCGCTGTCTTGAAGATCTTTCAGCCCCTGATCATCAAGATGCTTCTCCATGCCCGCTATGCCCTTATTGTCGATGTTCACATGACCGACAATGTGAGACGCAACAGTGCCATCGGGGTAGAAGCGCCGTGTTTCAGGCCGGAAACCAATGCCTGGAATGCCCAGATCTAGAATGCGCCGCTGCTCCCGGGGGGTCAGCTCACGGGCGAGCCACTCAAAGCCACTGTCTTTGGTGAGCCGCTTGTGAAAGGTCGGCACATCAATATTTGGCAATACCATTGCAAGTTTCTCGATGGCCTCATCGGCATCTACAATCCGGCGCGGTTCGGCGAACAGAGAAAAAGTGCGAATGTCGGTGGCCAGAATGCGGCCCTTGCGGTCGGTCAGATCAGGCCGAGAAGCCAATGTGCCAATCAGTGGCCGGGCGCCAGTGACCAGACCTTCAGGGGTTTGCAAGCCGAGTTGAACCAGCCGGCCACCGATCAAGCCGTACAAGGCACAAAAGCCGATAAGCGCGATGATGATCCGGCTTCGCGCCTGCGCTGCCTGTACCTGCGCGCCGCCCTGTACGGCAAGGTTGCCGCCACCGCTGGCACTCACCTGAGACAAGGACTTTCTTGCGCGCTTCCAAAGCCGCGATAGCGCTCCAAGCTGGGTCATTGACCAACCTCCTGAGATGCGACGGTGCCCGTGGTCACGCCATCAAGATCTTCTATGGCATCAGCGATTGTGTCTTGCGGCAATTGCCGTGCATAATCCGGCAGCTCGTCAAACGTGATCAGCTGATCGGTCCGCACACCTGCCAAATCCAACTCATCCTTGAAGGCGGCGACGATGCTTTGCAGGCGTTGCGCATTGTTGAGATAGGCCCAGTCCGCCTTGAGCAGGTCCAAGGTCTCACGCTCAAGCTTTATCTGGCGTTGCAGGCGCGCCACCTCCTCTTCCGCCAATTCCGCACGATGCTTGATCTTGTAGGTCAGCGCCGCGCCGATGATGACCACCACAACGAGACAGACATTGATGATACGCCACATGTTTAGAGCATTCCCTTTTCGGTGTTGGCCACTTCGTAGCGATCAAGCCTGGGCAGGTTAGGCAGCCCAAAGAGCTCCATGGATTGAGCCGGAACCGATGCAGCGGTTCGGACGCCCGCGCGCAATTTGGCTGAGCGCGAACGGGGATTGTGATCCAGCTCCGCATCGCCAGCCGTAATCGGTCGGCGCGTCGCCACGCTGAAAATAGCCGGCGCGTCCTGGGTGGCAGGCAGATGCCGAGACCCGGAATGCCCGCCCATGCGATCTGCGAAAAACCGCTTCACAATCCGGTCTTCCAAAGAGTGGAATGTGACCACCACCAAGCGGCCCCCCTCTTGCAGCAGACGCTCGGCGGCAAACAAAGCCCGACACAGCTCGTGCAGTTCACGGTTTACGAAAATGCGCAACGCCTGGAAGGTTCGCGTGGCAGGGTGAATACGGTCTTTTGGTGATTTGCCAACAGCATTCTCCACCACGCCTGCAAGGTCGGCCGTCGTTTGAAATAGCCTTTCCGCCCGTCGACGCTCAATGGCACCCGACACGGCGCTGGCTTTGCGCTCTTCACCCCAAATTCCAATCAACCTCGTCAGGTCTTGCCGCGCCATTGTGTTGACGACATCAGCCGCACTCACTCCAGATTGCTCCATCCGCATATCCAGGGGGCCATCGTCCCGAAACGAGAACCCACGCTCAGCCTGGTCCAGCTGCATGGAGGAGACACCAATATCCAGCACCACCCCATCAACTGGCGTGGTGACAAGCTGATCCAGATCTCCAAAGCGCCCTTGAACCAGATTGAAAATCCGGTCGCCTGGCTGGGTGTGCATTGCGCGACCGGCAGCAATTGCGGTGGGATCACGATCCAGAGCTGTTACCCGCGCGCCGCGAGCTAGGACGGCCCGAGTATAGCCCCCCGCACCGAAGGTTCCGTCAACGATATGCTCACCCGGCTTGGGTGCCAGTTGTTCCATCACCTCTTCAAGCAACACCGGTATGTGAGGGGCGGTGCTCATGCGGATGCAGCCTTGCCAGACCCAACTCCGCTGGCAGCTCTACGATCAGCAGCCAGCGCCGAACGGGCTTCGTCGCGCCATTGGGCGAAACGCTCAGGCTCCCACATCTGAAAGAAAGTTCGGCGACCGACAAAGGCAACCTGACCGGAAATTCCGGTATGCTCACGCACGGTATCGGGCAAGACCAACCGCCCCGTATCATCCAACTTCACAAAAGCCCCATCGCCATGGATAAATGTCGACAGTCGCTCATACTCGATGCTCATGGGATCGAGGGCATCAAGGGGCCGCTCAAGCTCATCAAGCCAAGCCGCGCCGCCAACATCCACCACCGAATGTTCGAGATTTTTGAGGGTGTAGAGTTCGGTTGCCCCGGTCTGCGCCAGCACCGCCCTAAAGGGTGCCGGCACAGAAACCCGACCCTTGCGATCCACGTTCATCACAAAATTGGACAGAAAACGCGACAACAACCAACCCGCTTCAATCAGGACATTCCAAAAACGGCGAACGACTTGAGCCGCACGTCGATGGACGTCCGAAATACATTTAAAACCAGCTTGGAGGCCCGAAGGCCGCACCCGAAAACTCCAAACCTTGGCGAAACAACCAAGGCGATAAGCCCCCCGCGCGACGACCACTTTAGATGCAGCGGCGAAGGCCGTTTTAGCCATCATTGGGATAACATGGGACCATATGGGCGTCAATGGAATCAACCCGCACTTAAGGCTTAAAACAGGGTTAATCTATATCTGTCAGGGTTAACAAAGAGTTCGGTATCAAACGGGGTACCGGCAGGCATCGGCAACGCGGGAAAGGCCGGCGAGGTACGGCCTTGCAGCTCTTCAATTCGCCGCAGCCCAGGTTTGTTCACGCTGCACGGTCAGGCCGAGTGGATCAAATTTGGCAACGTCCTGCGCTCCGCACCCAAACCACGGGTACAAGCTATGGATACAAGTGCCACCAATCGCCAGTCGGCCTGTAAGCCGGGTTTTGTACCCAAGGAACCAAATTGGAACCTGGGGCGGTGACCATTCCTCTGGGACATTCGTTGCCGAACGCCTCAAGCAACCCACCCGGATGATCGGGCCCGGAAACGAGCCCGGACCGGCTCGCACCGACCCATGTCATCCCTATTCGGTTTTGCTCCCGGTGGGGTTTACCTTGCCAACCGTGTTGCCACGGCTGCGGTGGGCTCTTACCCCACCCTTTCACCCTTACCCCAATCACTCGGGGCGGTTTTCTCTCTGTGGCACGTTCCCTGGGGTCGCCCCCGCCGGGTGTTACCCGGCACCGTGTTTCCGTGGAGCCCGGACTTTCCTCACGCCGCGTCTTT
>JBCBZX010000084.1:0-10921 GCA_039815105.1 Pseudomonadota bacterium | reverse complement strand
GTACGATTCTCATGATCATTCTTGTGGTCATGTATTCCCTGGTGGCCGTGGCCTTGGCCGTCCAGTTTCTGCCCGGCACGCCGGTTTGGTGGCAGCTATTTGTGTTTGCATTGGGTGGTATTTTCTGGATTGTGCCGGCAATGATTCTGATTAAGTGGATGGCGAAGATGCCGGACGACGCCACCTATATTGACCCGAGCAATAAGTAAGTCGCCCAACCGACCAGTTAGGCAACATTGATCCGGCTTAGCCGGTTATCCAGAAGTGCTGGAACCCCCGTTACCCATGCCCGAGTAAAGGCCATCGATTGATAATGGCCGTTGAGCGAAATTCGCGGCAGCGCTGTCAGATGGTCGCCATGACCGCTATAGACGGCACCACGCCGTGTCGTCACCGCGCTTTCGAAACCCAATTCCTTGAGCACTTTAAATTCTCGCTGCCCAGCTGCGACGGGGTTTCCATATGGGTAGGCAAAATGCCGGGGCCGCTTGCCCGTAACCGCGGTGAGGACATCTGCGCTGGCAGAAATTTCTCGAAGCGCGTGGTCAGCATCCAGACGGCCCAGTGCAAAATGGTTCACCGTGTGTCCACCTATGGTCACCAGGCGATGGGCAGCGAAGCTCCTCAGCTGCTCCATGGTCATCATCTCGGCAGTTGTTCTGGCCTTCAGATCAATGCCATAGCGCTGGCACAAATCGCCAACGAATATCCGCTGCGTACGCTCGTCCAGAACTTGCGTGCAGTGGACCATCATCCTTTGAAATAGCGCGCATTTCTCATGCGATGTGGCTACGGAAAAAGTCTCTTCACCGCTGCCAAAATCGCAGGTCAATTGGTCCGTTGCATCCAGCACCCATTCCAGGCCAGCCCACCACATAGTGGCCGTGCCTTCGATCAAACCTGTGGCAGGATAGAGTGTTAGCGGCAGATCATGCTTTTCAAGAATTGGCAAAGCGTGGGTGAGATTGTCGAGATAACCATCGTCAAATGTCAGGACGATAAAGGGGTTTGGCCAGTGCGCTGGGCCTGCCAACCGCAAAACCGCCTCATCCATGGAAACCACGTCATACCGCGAGGCAGCTAGCCATTTGCAGACCTGATCGAGAAATTCTGGCTCAACGCCGAGCATGCCGTTGGGGTTAAAGCTCGATGCCTTGTTTGGCTGCACCCGGTGCAGCATCAAAATGGCACCACGCATACCGCTGAGGGATTGCACGACTGCATTGAAGCCGGACAATTGCAGGGCGGAGCATGCAGATTTAACAATCCATGGACGCATCATAACGCACTAACACACACTGTAATTTCGCCAACACCTAGCTGAGAAATTGGTGAACAGCCCGCTTAAACCGCCATTCGATCCAGGAGGGCGGAACCGGTGTTCGTTGAGCTGACAGGTGCAGCATCTCGCGTGTGGTCCAGCACTGGAACGGATTGAAAACCCGCAGACTGCATGTCTGACACCGTGGAGGCGAGAAGCGGCATTGAGGCGTCGGAGGCAGCAACAACGCCAATGGCATTTTCGCAGGCAGTTCGAGCCGCACCGGCACCGGTTGCCCGGCCACAATCGATGATCAGATAGTCATAATTGTCAGAAAGCGCATCAAGCACCATGGGCAGACGTCCGGCACCATGTTCCGCCTCTTGCAGGCTGGCCCGGCCAGCCCCGACAATGTTGAGCGCTGTCGCCCGATCACGCTGAATAATCTCAGCAAAAGACGCCCGGCCCGCCAGAATATCGGTCAGGCCGGTGGCCTCTGCTACACCCAACAGCGAACTCGTACCCGTCCAAGTGCCCGATGCATCCACGAGCACCGCAGAGCCACCACTGGCGACAATACTTCGTGCAAGGTCGATGGTGCTGTGGGCGGCAACGTCGCCCTGAGGCGCCGTCACCACAACGCGACGCGCGCCATCGGCCACCAGCATGGCGGCAAGTTCCGTCGGCGCAAAAATATCGACCTCCGGCATTTCGGACTGCGCCGGCACCTCTGCTATCGGCTTAGTGTCTCCAGCTGGCTCTTGAGCTTCAGCAGCGGCGATCTCCGGGTCGAACGCTGGATCAGCATGAGCCGCATCGCGCTCTTCCAAATCCTCAAAATCATCCAAATCACCCAAATCATCATCTTCAGGCACGTGGATTGACTGGATGATTTCCTCCAGCTCCTCCTCTTCCCGCGTCTGATAGTTCGGGGCCGTGGCGACGGAACGCATGGCCTGCCCCGTCAGCAATTCCCGGGCAAGGATCCACAGCACGCCCAATGTCAGCGTGCCGATAAATGCCGCAATTGTCATGGGCAGGACCTTGGGAAAATAGGCCTCCGCCGGTGGGAACGCATTTGCGGCCACCCGGGCATTGACGGGGCTGGAGGCCTGGTCGCCGCGGGAGAGCGCCTGATTGTAACGGCCCTGATAGGTGGACAAAAGCTCGCGAAGACTGGCCGCCTCACTTTGTAACCGGGCCAGGGTTGCACCATTGGTTTCTGCTTCACGGGCCGTAGCACGCAGACGGTTCAACTCCGCCTGGAGCTCCTCCTCATTGCTGTCGAGAATAGAGACTTGGTTTTCCAGACCTCGCACAATGCTGCCGGCCTGTCGGCGAATTTCCTGCGCCAAGTCATCGAGCTGCGAGCGCAAAGACTTAATGCGCGGATGTCCGGGCAAAAGCGAAGAAGACAATTGCGCGATCTGTGCACGAATGTTCGCCTGGTTTTCAACAAGGCGCTGGATGAGTGGAGAGGATTGAACCTCGGCCACCGTGTCGACGGCCGCTCCCGAGGATATGAGGCGTTGAATTTCGTTAGCACGTGCCTGGGCAGACGCGCGGTCAGACCGCACTTGGCCAAGCTGGGTGGAAATGTCGGAAAGCTGCTGCGTGGCGATGGATGTATCGCCCGGGCCGCCGGTGGATTCGAGGTTTGCGTCGGAACGATATTCGGCCACGCGAACGTCAGCGGCTTCCACATCGCCCCTCAGGCGCTCAATTTCACCCGCCAGCACCCGGGCCTCTGCGGACGTGTCCGTGCCGGGCGTTCCGGTTTGACCGGACAAAAACACTTGGACCAGCGCATTTGGAACCTGGGCGGCCAATGATCGGTCCTTCGATGCGAAGGCAATTGAGATGATGCGGCTGTCGCCAACAGGCGAGATGGAGAGCGCCTTTTGAACTTCTTGCAGGGTGCGCTCTTCGGCGAATTCTTCCATAGGGTCTGCCAAACCTGCCAGAGCCAGCAAATCCTGAACGATGCCGCTTTCCAAAGCAGGGTTAAACTCAGGCCGGTCCATCAGGCCAAAATCGCGCACAACCTGAAGTACATTGTCCCGGGAACCGATCAATTGCGCCACGGATGCGACGCCCTCCGCGTCCAGCGCGGTGCGGGTCGATTCCACTTCGCCGGCGGAATCGCGGCTACGGGTGACCTGCACGTCACGGCTTTCCACAAACACCTGGGCGTCGGCGCGGAAGCGCGGAGACATAGACTGAACCAGCGCAAAGGTGAGACCAGCCACAATTAAGGAAGCAAACAGCAAACGCCATTTCGCGACCCATAGCGCACCGAAGATTCCGGAAAGGTCGATCACCATATCGCCGTCCAGCGACCGTCCGGCGTTGACCCGACGGTGCGAGGCGCTGTGCGCGTCTTTTGAGCCAGTCATTGCAAACTCCATACTTGTGCAATCGACATACGTTGGGATGCACACTCACCGATTATGGTTGCCATTTGTTTAATCTGATGGCCGGTGGGCGCGGACGTTTTACGGGCGGTTAACCACGTTCAGGCACAAATGGTCTCCAGCGCGGCCCATGTTGATGGTCGCAATCGCCCCATGCCGGGTAAGGAGTTGCGTAAAGTGTCATATTACAGAACCCGCAAAAGCATGACGCGCCGTTCGGTTTTGCGCGGCACCGCAATTCTTGCGCTCACTTCCACGCTGGCGGGTTGCGCGGGCTACAATGCTCCGCCGAACGCGTTTCACTCCATTTTGCAGGCGCCCTACACAATGGATAGCGGCGACGTGATCAACATCACCGTGTTCGAGCAGGCGGATCTCACGCGAAACTACGCCGTCGATAAGGCCGGCTATATCGCCTTTCCGCTCGTCGGTTCCGTCCCTGCGCGGGGCCGTACGCTCAAGCAGCTTGAGGCCACCCTGGCCGACAAGTTGCGCCAAGGCTTTCTGCGGGACCCCGATGTGTCGGCCGAGGTGGCGACCTACAGGCCGTTCTACATTATGGGGCAAGTTGGGCGAGCCGGTCAGTATCGTTACGTACCTGGCATGACGGTGCAGAACGCTATTGCAAGCGCTGGCGGCTTCAATTCTCGCGCGGCTCAAATCAATGTCGACATCACCCGTGCGATCAATGGCAAGGTCATCACAGGGCGCGTGCCAATCAGCGACCCGATCCTGCCAGGCGACACAATCTACATCCGTGAGCGCCTGTTCTAGGGGCGATAGACAGGCCCACCAATGACCGCCACCCTTCCCTTGCGCATCATTCATTGCTTTCGCTCGCCCACAGGCGGTGTGTTTCGGCACATTCGCGATCTGACACGCGCTCAACTTGCAGCAGGTCATCTGGTGGGTGTTATTTGCGACTCAAGCACTGGCGATGCCCATGACGAGCGGCAGTTGAATGCTTTTGCACAGACGCTTCCGCTGGGTCTGCACCGCTTTCCAATGGCGCGTGGTATCGCGCCGTCCGACCTGACGGGTGTGCTTCGAACCCGGGCATTGTTGCGCCTCACCTCACCGGAAATTGTGCATTGCCACACGGCCAAAGGCGGTGTCTTTGGCAGGCTGGGCGGCACACTTCTCGCGCCGCTCGGCAAGAAGCCGGCGCGATTTTACTCGCCCCATGGCGGATCGCTACATTTCGACCCCAAGAGTTTGAAGGGGCGCATCTTCTTCGCCGCTGAACGCGCACTTGAAAGGGCCTCCGACGGCCTGATCTTCGTGTGCGACTATGAACGACAGACTTATATTGAGAAAATCGGCTCACCCCGCTGCGCCACCCGCATCGTCTACAACGGGCTTCCCGCAGCTGAGTTTGAGCCCGCCACGACCGCAACCCAGCCAGCGGACTTTCTGTTCATCGGCATGATGCGGGATCTCAAGGGCCCAGACCTCGTGATCGAGGCTTTGGCAGAACTGCCTCAGGCCAATGCAATCATGGTGGGAGAAGGCCCCGACAGGCCGCGCTATGAAAGCCGCGTCGTCGAGTTAGGACTGCAAGATCGCGTCACATTTCATGATTCCATGCCCGCGCGGGAGGCCTTTGGCATGGCCCGGTGCGTTGTCGTCCCTTCGCGTGCTGAGAGCTTTCCCTACATCGTTCTAGAAGCGCTCGCGGCCCATAAGCCGATCATCGCCGCAAATGTCGGCGGTATTGGCGAGATGCTGGAACAACCGCTTGTTGCGCCGGCAAACCCTGATGCGTTAAAAACGCAAATGCTGGCATTCCTTCAGGCGCCACCAACGCCCGATGATCTGGCGGACAGGGCACAATCGGCCAAAGCTCGGTTTTCGGTTGATGCCATGGCCACGGCCATACAAGCCGTTTACTTGGAAGAACTTTCTTAACCCTCGCCACAATCCGTTGGAGCGACGTAAGTGAACGGAAACGCATCGCGTCTAGCTTGCCGAAAACAGGCCTGGAAACCGGGTCAACCCGCAACGCATCGGGATAAAGGCAGGGACGCACAATGTCGCAAGACGAACCAAAGAGCATGTACTCGGCTGAGGCATTCGCCAATGTTTCAGTCACCAAATCCTCCAAGGATCGCCGCGCTGCGGTGAGATTATCAAAGCGGGCCGCAGAGCGAGCCAATGAGCTTCAGGATGATGGCATCTCGCCTCTGCTGGTGTCTGCCACGGTTCGCATTGCCGACTTTGTTCTGATCGCGCTGGTGGGTTTTGCCGTGCTTTGGGGCGCGCCAGCCGGCCGTGAGGTCATGGCATTTCCTGCAGCCACCGGCCTGTATATTTCGGCCATTGTGCTCACATCCCTGTTTGCCGTGGTCGCCTTTCAGGCGCTCGACTGTTATCAGGTTCAAACCATGCGTGGCTTTGTGCGGCATGCAAGCCGCATCATCGCTGGCTGGCTTGCGGTCTTTGCGGCCATGGCCACAATCGCCTTCCTAACCAAATTAGGTGACAGTTTCAGCCGGGTCTGGTTCACCACCTATTTCGTCATGGGGCTGCTTCTTCTTGGCGTCATGCGGGCGGCTATTTCCGTGCGAATCCGCAATTGGGCCATGTCCGGCAAGCTGGAACGCCGCGCAGTTATCGTGGGTGGCGGCAAGGCTGCGGACGATTTGATCAACCAGTTGGCCGCCCAAGGCCAAAGCGATGTGCGGATCGTCGGCATCTTCGACGACCGTGACGACGCCAGGGCACCCGTTGCAGCGCAGGGCTTTGAAAAGCTCGGCACAGTTGCAGAACTTGTGGAGTTTGGCCGAAAGACCCGCATCGACATGCTGATTGTGACGTTGCCGGTCTCGGCGGAAAAGCGTGTGCTGCAATTGCTCAAGCAATTGTGGGTGCTGCCCGTCGATATTCGCCTGGCCGCCCACACCAACAAGCTGCGCTTCCGGCCTCGCTCATATTCCTGGGTCGGTCAGACGCCTATGCTTGATCTCTTTGACAAGCCAATTGCCGACATTGACTCGCTGACCAAGCGCGTTTCTGACATCGTGCTGAGCCTGTTCTTCATCATCATGCTGTCGCCTTTGATGCTGGCCACGGCCATCGCGATCCGGGTGGAGAGCAAGGGGCCGGTGATTTTCCGGCAAAAGCGCCACGGCTTTAACAATGAGGAAGTCGAGGTTCTTAAATTCCGCTCCATGTATCATGAGATGGCGGATCCCGACGCCAAGGTTTACGTGACCAAAAACGACCCGCGCGTCACAAAGGTCGGCAAGTTCATCCGCAAAACATCCATTGATGAGCTCCCGCAGTTCTTCAACGTGTTGCGCGGCGATCTGAGCCTCGTGGGCCCCCGCCCCCATGCGGTGACCGCCCATATGCACAATACGCCCTATGCGAACGTGGTTGATGGCTACTTTGCCCGCCACAAGGTGAAGCCTGGCGTGACAGGCTGGGCCCAAGTGAATGGTTTGCGCGGCGAAATTGACCGCAAGGAGAAGATTCAGGCCCGGGTCGACCATGATCTCTACTATATCGAAAACTGGTCGCTGCCACTGGATCTGTACATCATTGCAATCACACCGTGGAAGCTGCTCTTTGACCGCGAGAATGCGTATTGAGCGCGGTTGCAGATAGCGAACTTCACACCTCTGCCAGCCCGGCTGGCGGAGGCCTTGTGCTTAACAGCGTCCTTCAACGGCGGTTGGGCGATTTGGGCCTGTTCGTCGTCGCCATGTCCGGCGGTTTTGTGATTTTCGAACCAGCTCCCTATGAGCTTCTCATGGTGGGCTTGATGGGGGTGTTCTTCCTTTCGGGTTTGAAAATAAACCGAACCTCCCTGCCCCTTTTGTTGTTGATGACCCTGTTCTCACTGGGGGGCGTTATGGGCATGTTTCAGCTCCAAAACCCCGCTAGCTCTTACGTTTATATAGCCGTGACCTTTTTCCTTGGCGTGACGGCCTGGTTTTTTGCGCTGGTGGTCGCTCAAGATCCCTATCGTTTGCGCATCATCATGTTGGGCACAATCATTGGCGCCATTCTCACGGCCTTGCTCGGCATTGCAGGATATTTCAACGCCATTCCCGGCTCGGAAATGTTCCTGCGTTTCGGTCGGGCCAAAGGCGCTTTTCAGGACCCCAACGTCTTGGCTCCCTTCCTCATCTTGCCCACCGCATGGCTCTGGCACGGCGTTCTCACCCGCTCGGCCAGCATGTCCGTACTCCGAATAGCCGGCCTCGGAATACTGCTTCTGGGCATCCTGCTCGCGTTCTCACGCGGTGGCTGGGGTCTCCTCATCTTCTCCCTGGGCGGAGTGTATGTTCTGGCCTTTCTGCACAATGGAGCAGCGGCATTTCGCTTGCGGCTGTTGGTCATCGCCGGTCTGGCGGGCATGGGCCTGGTGGCGGCTCTGATCATCGCCCTGCAAATACCGGCCATTGCGGACCTGTTCTCATCGCGCGCACAATTGGTTCAGGAATATGACGGGGGCAATTTGGGGCGGTTTGAACGCCATGGGTTGGGCTTCATACTCGCGCTGGACCATCCCTTGGGCATCGGGCGCTCTGAGTTTGCTAAACTCTACACTGAGGACCCTCACAATATCTGGCTCAAATGTCTGATGGTTTATGGCTGGCTTGGGTTTGCGAGCTTTCTCGTCGTCACCGCACTGACCATCCAGAAAGGCTTCTCATTGCTCTTTCTGGACCGACCCTGGACCGCCTACCTTCAGGTTTGCTGGGTCGTGTTTGTCGGTCACATCATCATGGCATGGGTTATCGACATTGATCACTGGCGGCACGTTTTCATGTTGTTTGGCCTACTGTGGGGCATGTTCGCTCTAGAGGCGGTCCACCACCACAAACAACGTAAATCCCACGCCCTTTTCGCCTAAGTTTGGTTGACCTATGCGTGGCGATAGCTATGTTCGCGGCGGTTTCGGGGTATAGCGCAGCCTGGTAGCGCGTCCGTCTGGGGGACGGGAGGTCGTAGGTTCGAATCCTGCTACCCCGACCACCGACCCGCAAAGCGGGTCGAAACAGTCCAGTGGACTGTTTCGAGGTGGTCGCCTAAGCGCTGCGCGCGAAGGTCATATCCGTCTACGCTAAGCTCCAACGCATGGCACCGACCAGCTAAATGGCGGGGACCGAGATAGCCCTGACGGCCCGACCCGAATAATGCACAGTTTAGATCTTCAATTGCTGAAAGTATCTGTGTCGACGGTAGCTTTTTCCAACTCATCTTGGCAAAAACAACTTCACAAACGAGGTTGGCGTTATGAAAAAATTGGTACGAACCAGGACCCTCCCGGCGTCTTACATTGCATCTGCAAAGGTGCTTTTGACGCGTGCTACAGCGTTTCTGTCGGTATCTGTCCTGGCCGCCTGCACGGTGGTTCACGCACCCGCACCCACCCCAGGGCCCCAAACCTCTCCGAGCTTTCAATCGCCCTCAGCATCATCCATCTCGTCTGGAAGCGGCTATTCCTCGCCAGTTGCGGCCGGCCTGCCCCGCCAGTGTCGCTTTGTTTACGAACGCATGCTGTCGAATGACTTCGAGGCCTTGCTCTACACCGCTTCCTATAGCGACCTTGTTTCCGCGTTGGGCCGGGATGCGAACCGGGCCCGCGATCATTATGTGCGCAATGGCTGTCGCGAGGGACGTACAATCACTTTTGAACCGCTGGACTATGTGGCCGGATATGACGACCTGGTTCGGAATATCGGTTTGAGCGAGCAACGCGCTTTGGATCATTATTTCTTCAATGGTTTTCGCGAGCGACGCCAGCCAAATCGCTTTTGCGGGGCCAAATACGCCGCTATCTACCCCGACGTCCGTGCAAAACTAGGGAACAATGAAGTGGCGTTGGCGCGCCATTACATTCAGTTCGGCTTCCGCGAAGGACGTGGCAACCGAGGCCAGGAATTCCAGGTCGCCTGTTAGCTCAACTCCAGCAGCTCATCCTGGTTGATGTGTGGATCACGGGATTGATCGCCAAAAAGCTGCAGGCTCGAAACGTGAAGGGCAGGACATGCCTGTCGGGGGAACCCTCGCCTGGAGCGCTTGTGCTGACTACCGGGCCTGATCCAATATCCGCTTGCACTCCAGCAGCTCAAACAGCGTGTCTTGAAGGCTTTTGCGCTCTTCAGCAGTGAGGCCGTGCAGTGGCAAGGCGTCGTTGGAAGACCCGCTTACCAGCGCCTTTGCCCTGCCCATCAGGCCTTTGGTGTCTGTGGAGTCCGTGGCTGCATCAGCACGGATACCGTCGGGCAGCACGACTTCGCCCGGCGCGGGAGGCTCACCCCCAGAGGAAACGGTTTCGCCAGCAGCCGCTTGCCGCTCGGCAACCAATTCCGCTGGATTTCCGCCACGGCCCACGGCGTGCACAAAGCCGTTGCCATGCTCTTTGAACAGGCGTTGCACAGCCTTGATGGTGTAACCTTCGGAATAAAGCAGGTGCTTGATGCCAGCTAGAAGCGTCAAATCGTCGGGCCGGTAATAGCGGCGGCCGCCACCGCGTTTGAGCGGTTTGATCTGGTGAAAACGTGTTTCCCAGAAGCGCAGCACATGCTGAGGCAAATCCAGCTCTTGGGCGGCTTCCGAGATCGTGCGAAAAGCGTCGGCGGTCTTGGTCATGTGGATGAATGAAAGCTCCCTGCAGAACTCATGATGGGCTGAAGTAGGTCGTGGCGCAGCCGCTTTATGTCATTGCTAACGGGCGCTGTTTCTATTGCCGTCCAGCACCTTTTGCTTGAGCACATTGGACGGTTTGAAAACGGCAACCGTGCGCGGAAGAATGGGCACTTCTTCCTTGGTCTTGGGATTACGACCGATACGCTCCGACTTCTGACGGACGAGAAACGAACCGAATGATGACAGCTTCACATCTTCGCCGCGAACAATTGCGGCGCAGATTTCTTCGATCACCATTTCAACCAGTTCGCTCGACTCGGATTTCGATAAGCCCACCCGTTCATAGATGGCCTCGCTTAAATCAGCTCGGGTCAGAGTGCCGCTCATAATCCCCCCAAATGCAAAATGTCCTGTGCCGTGCTCAGCGAAGTTCCGTGATGAAACCCGATGATGGCCCAGACTGCGACATTAACGCTGTGATGCGCTCGGTCAATGATTATCGCGGTGGAAGACGCTGATCGCGCTTGGCTTTGGCACCTGCCAAGCTACCAGCGCATCAGCACCGACCCCCAGGTAAAACCACCGCCCATGGCCTCAAACAGGACCAGATCACCACGTTTGATCCGGCCATCTCCCAGCGCCG
>JBCBZX010000152.1:0-7258 GCA_039815105.1 Pseudomonadota bacterium | reverse complement strand
CGTGCTGCACATAAGCTGGGTGCAGGCCGAGCCTGCCGGTGACACTTACTTCCCAGAAATTGAGGACTCGACTTGGGTGGCCGATAGCCGCGAAACAGTTGCAGCATCTGACCGAGACACTGCCGACTTGGAATTTGTCACTTACCAACGTCGGTAGCGTGCTGGTCTTTGTGCAAATGTCCGCGACAAATTGGTGTTTGGCCTGAAACTGAGCTCTTTGACACCTTATTGATTAATCAAGCGCGCAGCCACTCGTTGAAAGCGAGCGGGGCGCTACCTATAAAACATGCAATTGATAATAGAAGGATTTCCGGCGCATGCCTTGGAGCAATAACAATGGTGGTGGTGGAACCGGCGGTTCCGGTGGCGGCGGCCCTTGGGGCGGCGGTGGTTCCGGAGGCTCCGGTGGCGGCGGCCCATGGGGTGGCGGAGGCAATGGTCGTGGCCCGCAGCGGCCCGGCAATGGCAATGGTCCACCGGACCTTGAAGACATTTTGCGCCGCGGCTCCGATCGTCTGCGCAACGCGATTCCCGGTGGCGCCGGTGCGGGTGGTGGCGGTGGCTCCAACAAGCTGCTGTTCGGTCTCGTGGCAATCGTCTTGGTGATTGGCTATTTGGTGAAGGGTTTTTACACCGTTCAGCCCGATCAGCTCGCCGTCGAGCTGCGATTTGGTCAGCCTAAGGACGAGATTATCGGCCAAGGTCTGCAATTCCATTTTTGGCCGTTTGAGACCACCGAAATTGTGACCACCCAGGTCAATCAGGTGAACATTGGGTCGGTGCCGTCAAATCGATCCGGCGCCAGCGGCTTGATGCTTTCAGGTGATCAGAACATCGTTGATGTGCAGTTCTCGGTATTTTGGCAGATTACAAATCCGGGTGAGTATTTGTTTGAGGTCGCCAATCCCGATGATGTCATTCGCCAAGTCTCTGAAAGCGCGATGCGTGAGATCGTTGGTCGCCGTCCAGCTCAGGATATTTTCCGTGACAACCGTACTGCGGTTGCCGAAGAAGTGCTGCAAACGGTGCGCCGCGTCGTGGACAGCTATAATCTCGGCGTCGCCATCACTGGGGTGAACATCGAGGATGCGGCTCCGCCCGCTGAGGTGGCCGATGCATTCGATGAAGTGCAGCGTGCCGAGCAGGACGAAGATCGTTTCCGCGAAGAAGCCAATCGCGATACCAACCGTATTCTTGGTCAAGCCCGTGGTGAAGCAGCACAGCTTCGCGAAGAAGCAGCTGCTTATAAAAACCGCGTTGTTCAAGAGGCGACCGGTGAAGCTCAGCGCTTCCTGTCTGTCCTGGAAGAATATCGCAAGGCACCGGAAGTAACCCGCAAGCGCCTTTTCTTTGAGAGCATTGCACCCGTTCTGGCCGATTCTCAGAAGGTCATTGTCGAACAGGGCGAAGGCGGTCAGGGCGGCTCCGGCGTTGTGCCCTATCTGCCGCTGCCAGCCATCGAGAATGAGCGCCAGCAAAGGCTCAACCAAACCTCCGGCTCAAGCTCCAACTCAGGGAATTCAAACTGATGTCTAACCGTATGACAGCCCTTCTCGCCGTTCTGGTGGGTATCATCGTGCTGATCTATGCATCGGTCTTCGTTGTCGATGAGCGCGAACAAGCCAACGTAATTCGCTTTGGTGAAATCCAGCGAACGATTACCGAGCCCGGCCTCTATTTCAAAGCGCCGCTGACCTTCTTGGGTGCTGACGAAGTGCAGTATGTCGAAGATCGCACGCTTCGCCTCGATCTTGATGATATGCGCGTGCAGGTTTCCGACGGTAAGTTCTACATCGTGGACGCCTTTATGATGTACGAGATCGAAGACGCACGCCGCTTCCGTGAGCAAGTTGGGGGTCAACTTCGCTTGGCTGAGCAACGCCTGCAAACACAGCTCGATTCAGCTCTTCGCCGCGTTTATGGTGAGAGGGGCTTTGAAGCTGCTTTGTCTGAAGAGCGCAACGAAATGATGCGTGAAGTTCAGCAGCAGGTTTTGCCAACAGCTGCTTCGCTGGGCATTGAAGTGAAAGACGTTCGTGTGCGCCGCACAGATTTGACGGACGAAGTGTCTCAACAGACTTACGAGCGTATGCAGGCGGAACGTCTGGCGGAAGCGGAGCGGCTTCGCGCCCGCGGTCGTGAAACAGCGCAGCGTATTCGCGCCGTTGCAGATCGTCAGGTTGTGGAGTTGATCGCTGATGCACGTCGGGATTCGGAAATTCTGCGCGGTGAAGGCGAGGCTGACCGGACACGGATTTTTGCCGAAAGCTTGAGCCAGGATGCCGAGTTCTATGAGTATTCCGAGAGTCTGAAGCGCTATGCGGAAGGTTTGACCGGCTCCACACTGGTTCTGTCACCCGACAGTGAATTCCTGCGCTTCCTTAAAGGACCGTCGGGTTCGGGGTCTGGTGATGACGGTTTCACGCCGTCCACCGGCCCGATCATTCCCATCACGCCTGCGGGCGGGGATGCTGCGGAGCAATAGTACGTTTCGCTAGAACGGCACCATGTTATCCGCATTGATTTACGGTTTGGCCCTCGTTCTCGTGATCGAGGGCCTTATCTATGCCGTTTTCCCGAATTTACCGAAGATGGTCGCAGAAGAGACGGCCCGACGCTCGGCTGACGAAATGCGCTTTTTTGGAGTTGCGGCGCTGGCGTTGGGCGTGTTTCTGCTGTTTCTGATCCTCTAGTTTGCCGCCGCTGGGACGGCTGGCTGACGCGAATGTGACAGCTCCGGCCATCATGCCGCTAGATCACAGTTCAAACAGCCATGGGCAGACGCCACAAACCCGCTATGTTGTTCTCAAAGGCCGGTGCCAGATTGGCACCCCAACTTGTACGGAGCCCAATATGATTTTCCCTCGCGCACGCTCATACGCGTTTTCTGCAATTGTCTTGGGGGCTTCGGTTGCGATTGCTCCAATTGGTCTGGGTGCCCTGGCGCCTGCAAGTGCCCAGGAGACGTTTGTGAACGGGCCACGCTCCGTCTCCGCCTTGGCCAAAGAATTGCTTCCATCTGTCGTCAACATATCCACCAGTCAGTCCGTTGGTCCTCGATCAGGCCGCCGCAGCGTTCCGCAGCCCCGCGTGCCTGACGGGTCGCCATTTGAAGAATATTTCGAAGAATTTTTTGGAAATCGTGGTGGCGATGACAACGAGCAGCGCAGCCCGCGCCGACGCCAGGCAACGTCACTTGGCTCCGGCTTCGTGATCGATGCTGAGAACGGCATCATCATCACCAACAACCATGTGATTGATGGCGCCGACGAGATCACCGCCAATTTTTCTGACGGTTCGGCCCTGACCGCCGAGTTGGTTGGCACAGATCCAAAGACCGATATTGCCGTCCTAAAGGTGGTTCCTGAGACACCGCTCGTTGAGGTGCCGTTCGGCAAATCCGAACCCATGGAAATTGGCGACTGGGTGCTGGCCATCGGCAACCCGTTTGGCCTGGGGGGTACGGTCACAATGGGCATCATCTCCGCAGAGGGACGCGACATCAATTCCGGCCCGTATGACAATTTCATTCAAACAGATGCATCCATCAACCGTGGCAATTCCGGCGGCCCCCTGTTCAACATGAATGGTGAGGTCATCGGCATCAACACGGCCATCATCTCACCTTCGGGTGGCTCGATCGGTATCGGCTTTGCCATCCCATCTGATCTGGCGACCAATGTGATCGGTCAATTGGTAGAGTTTGGTGAAACACGCCGCGGGTGGCTTGGTGTCTCCATCCAACCGGTCAGTGATGAGATTGCAGATAGTCTGGGTATGGATAGGGCGCGGGGCGCCCTCATCGCTGGTATCACCAAGGGCGGACCTGCCGATGGCTCCGAAATCGAAGCCGGAGATGTTGTGCTGGAGTTTGATGGCAAACCCATTGATGAATGGCGCGACCTGCCACGAGTGGTTGCCGATACGCAGGTTGGCAAAACCGTCGATGTAATTGTCTTCCGAAAGGAGGAGGAAGTTGAAGTGACCGTCACATTGGGACGGCTTGAGGACGGTGAACGGCTGATAGCCAGCAATGCCAGTGGCGAGAATGAGGCGGACGAAGATGCCGCAATTTCCGCGCTTGGTATGACTTTTGGCGAGTTGAATGATGCCGCGCGCGAAAAATATGACATTGGCGAAGAGGTGGAGTCTGGTGTTGTCATCACCGCCGTCGAAGAGGGATCCGTTGCGGCAGACAAAAGCGTCGTTGAGGGCTCGGTCATTGTTGAGATCGGTCAAGTCGAGGTGAGCACGCCTGAAGATGTGGCCGAGCGCTTGGAGGAAACCAGCAAGGCCGGACGCAAAAATGCGCTGTTCCTGATTTCGTCAAAGTCTGGAGAGCTCAGCTTCATCGTGTTGAAACTCGACGGTTAGGCAGGAATTGGGTCGGCCGGCGTGGCGGCAGGCGCAGTGGCACCGGCCGTCAATTTATCGTGGGCATCACAAAATCGGACTTGCGATAGCCTTGCACGTATAGAAGTGCAGTTAGGTCACCGTGGTTGATGACCATTTTGGCCTGTTGCGCCACAGAAGGTTTGGCGTGGAGTGCGATGCCCGAGCCTGCGCGCAAAAGCATAGGCAGATCGTTCGCACCATCACCCACGGCAATCGCATCGTCGATGGACAATTCAAGGCGCTGGGCGATCTCAGTCAGGGCCTGCACCTTAGCGTCAGCGCCCAAAATGGGCTCGCCCACTTTGCCGGTCAGTTTTCCGTGCTCTTCCAGAAGAGTGTTCGCTCGGTGCTCGTCAAAACCCAACATGTTGGCGATGGCTGATGTGAAGTGTGTAAAGCCGCCGGAAACCAAGGCGGCATAGCCTCCAAAGGCCTTCATTGTGGCAAGCAAGATGTGGCCGCCCGATGCGAGCTTGATGCGCTCCTGCAGCACTTTGTCGATGACATCGAGATCGAGGCCTTTGAGCAGACCAACGCGCTCCCGGAGGGCTGCGTCGAATTCGATTTCCCCATTCATGGCACGCGCGGTGATCGCGGCTACCCGTTCACCGACGCCAATTTCCGCTGCCAATTCATCAATACACTCCTGTTCGATCATGGTGGAATCCATGTCGGCAATGAGCAGGCGCTTGCGGCGGTTGTTCGCCGGTTGAATCACAAAATCTATGGCCGCATCGCCCAGAGCGCCCTTCACTTTTTCTACGATGTTCTGCACGCCATCGAGCAACGGAATGTCAGCGGCTTCTCCATCTGCCAACCAGTAAAGATGGCGTGCGCCGACCGCCGCCTCCACTTTTTCCGCCAATGCTGTTGTCAAAACACCAGACTGAGGCTTTGCGATGAGGGTGAGAACGTGCTCTTGGCTTTGGGACATGAACTTTGATTGCGATGAGGACATTTTGGCCAATACGACACGCGCTCAACCTGATGTCGTTTTGTTAGCGGGGCCAACCGCAAGCGGCAAGTCGGCCTTGGCGGTGAGCTTTGCCCAGGCATTGGGTGGCGAAGTGGTGAATGCTGATTCCATGCAGGTTTACAGTGATCTGCGCATTCTCAGCGCGCGCCCGACTGAGGGAGAGATGGCGGGCATACCGCACCATTTATTCGGGCATGTTGCGGCTGGTCGGCAGTATGACACAGCACGATGGCTCGCCGAAGTGACCGACCTTATCGAGAGCAGGTCGCCAAACACCTCGCTCATCATCGTAGGTGGAACGGGCCTGTATTTCTCGGCGCTGGAAAGAGGCTTGTCTCAACTGCCGGAGATCGCCGAGCCCATTCGTGCCCGCATCCGTCAGCGGTTCGCAGAGGTTGGCAGCGCGGCGCTGCACGTTGAGCTGGCGAAACTGGACCCTGTGTCTGCTGCCCGTTTGGAGCCAGCGGATGGACAACGCATTCAACGGGCGCTGGAGGTATTTGAGGCGACTGGGCGGTCGATGTTTGAGCAGCCGCAACCACCGGCCGATGCGCTTCCCTTGTTTGGTCTCAAGGTTCGGCGGGTGGTCCTGGAGCCAGAACGGCATGTGCTGCATGACCGCATAGCCCATCGCTTTGACCATATGGTGCAGGCGGGTGCGTTGGATGAGGTGAGGGCGCTGGTTGCGCGTCAACTCGGGCCTGAGCAGACCATCTTAAAGGCCATAGGTGTCCCGGAATTCCGGGCGCATCTCGATGGTACTCTGTCGCTTGAGCAAGCGATCACACACGCCAAAACAGCAACACGGCGCTATGCAAAACGACAATCGACCTGGTTTAGAAACCAGATGGATAACGGCTGGGAGCGAATAGAAAGCCCTGGTGAATTGAACCTAACCCAATAGCTCCATCCGAAGCTCATCTAGTCTTTTCATCCGTGTCGGCTCGGTTTTGGCTTGCGCAATGCGATAGGCCAGGCCGCGCTGTCGTCCAGGCGTCAGGGCCCGCCACGCTTTGTTCAAATCGGGCTCATCTGCCAGCGCATCCACCAGAACCGGGGGAATGTCCACACGGTTGGGGTCGTCAAGATCAAACGCCACCTCCACCTCATCCCCGATTTCAGCGTTCAGTCGGCCGAGGAGTTTTTTGGAGAGCAGCAGGTAGCGGCCCCGCGCCTCCGGGAGTAGAGCTGCCGGGTGGTCGGTGACAGTCTGGCCACTGGTTTCAGTGCTAATTTCTGCGATCACGCGCAGCCGCGGTTGAGTGTCAAATGGCAGTTTCTCTGTCAGAGCCTGAGGCAAGAACACGACGCCATACACCATGCGGCCGTAATCGATTGCGTCGATCCTCGCTCTAAATCTGTAGGGCAAAAACATCAATGCTCTCCGGCGGCAATAGCTGTTCCCGCAGCGTGCGCCGAAGCCCAAGCCCATTGAAAATTGTAGCCACCGAGCCAGCCGGTCACGTCCACCACTTCGCCGATGAAATAGAGACCGGGCACAGATTTTGTACCCATGGTGCGGGAAGACAATTCATCGGTATCTACCCCGCCCAACGTGACCTCGGCTGTCCGGTAACCCTCAGTGCCGGCTGGTTTCACGGTCCAGTTGGAGAGGGCTTTGCACCGTGCGGCGAGTTCCGTGTCAGTCAGATCTGCAAGGTTTCGATTGTCATTGGCCCCTACCTGTTTCGCCAGAAACTCGGCAGCGCTTTTAGGCATATGTTCAGCCAACGCAGTGGCGAAGCTTCGCCTTCCACCGGTGGCCTTCATCTCGCGCAATTGCGCTGGCAACCGGCTATGGGGATCGAAGTTCACCTGAAGTGGTTGGCCCTCCTGCCAATAGGATGATGCCTGAAGGATGGATGGACCGGACAGGCCCCTGTGGGT
>JBCBZX010000004.1:0-23550 GCA_039815105.1 Pseudomonadota bacterium | reverse complement strand
CTGACAGTGCCCCAGAGCGCGTCAGCGCAAAGCTTTGCGGATGCGTTTGGCGGCTTCCGCCAACAGGAAAACGCGCCCATCTCCATCGATGCCAACAGTCTCGATATTTTGTCTGAAACCGGCCGCGCAACGTTTGAAGGTGGTGTGCGGGTGGTTCAGGGGCCAACGGTTCTGACCACGGGCAAATTGGTGGTGGATTATTCTGGAGCATCGGTGACCGAGCCGTCGGCGATCAAGAAGCTCAGCGCGACGGGCGGGCTGAACGTTAAAACCGGATCCCGGTCTGCCAAAGCAAACCGTGGCACCTTTGATCTGGTCAGCAATTCTGTGGTTCTCACCGGAGGCGTCGAAGTCCGCGAAGGGGGTAATGTGGCCAAGGGTTGCCGTTTGGTAGTGGATCTGAACAGCGGCAATGCAAATCTGGAGAGCCGCAATTGTGGTGGCGCATCCGGCGGCGGTCGTGTGCAGCTGCGCATCACCCCGCAATCGCAATAGGCCTGGCCATTGCTGACCCGCAGTCCCATCCCTTCTCCTCAAGCATCAACATCGAGCGGACCGGCGAACGATCCGCGCTTTGCTGACACGCTTGTGGTCAACTCGCTTGCGAAAGCCTACCGCAAGCGCAAAGTTGTTGAAGCGGTGTCGCTATATGTGCGGCGAGGTGAGGCAGTGGGGCTGCTTGGTCCAAATGGCGCTGGCAAGACCACATGCTTTTACATGATCACCGGCCTAGTGCAGGCGGATAAGGGTCAGATTCTGCTCAATGGAGAGGATGTAACAGCCCTGCCCATGTATGCCCGAGCCCGTCTGGGCATTGGTTACCTGCCGCAGGAAGCGTCGATTTTTCGCGGGCTAACCGTGGAGCAGAACATCTTGGCAATTCTTGAAACAGCCGAACCAAATCGAGACGCCAGGCATGCACGTCTCGACGCATTGCTGAATGAGTTTGGTATTGCAGGTCTGCGCGCTTCAAAGGCGATTGCGCTTTCCGGCGGGGAACGCCGCAGACTGGAAATAGCCCGGGCTCTGGCTTCTGACCCGGACTTCGTTCTGCTCGATGAACCGTTTGCCGGTGTGGACCCCATCGCTGTCGGGGACATTCAGGGCCTTGTGCGCCACCTGACCGGGCGCGGCATTGGCGTTTTGATCACCGACCATAATGTGCGTGAGACCCTGGGTCTCATCGACCGCGCTTACATTATTCATGCGGGCAAGGTCATCGCCCACGGCACGCCTCAGGATATTGTCGATAACCCGGCAGCGCGTCAGTTCTATCTGGGCGATCAGTTCAAGCTCTAGCGACGTCAGCCTCAGCCCAATGGGCTCCAAAACCGCTGGTGCACCTTGACAAGCAACTTCCATACCAATTTGGTAACCCGCAATTCTTAGGGTATAGAAACACGCCGGAATTGGGGGGTTTGGACATATGTCACTAGCGCAACGACTGAACATGCGTCAGTCGCAACAGTTGGTGATGACCCCGCAATTGATGCAATCCATCAAGCTGCTGACCCTGTCCAATATCGAGCTGAGCAGCTTCATTGAAGCCGAGATGGAGCGCAATCCGCTTCTTATCCTAGACGATGGAGCACCCGAGAATCGGTCCGGTGATACCACTGGTGACATTGCCGATCCTGGGCCCAATGACCCTTCGCCTGAATGGCAGGGCGATGCCCCCGCACAACCGATATCCGAACAGTTTGACACCGATGTGGACAATGTTTTCACACCTGAAGCGCCGGACGCCACCACCGCGCCTGACCCGGTAGCCGAGCGTCAGATGGCGTCGGACGGACCCTCAATGGCGCCCATTGGTGGTGGCGAAATCGGCGAGGGGTTTGATTTGGAGGCTCTGGCAGCCTCGCAGCTTGGTTTGCATGACGTTCTCGATCAACAGATCGGCCTGCTCGGCCTGTGCCCGGCGGATCGTTTGATTGCCGCTGACCTCCTGGAGTGGGTTGATGAAGCTGGCTACATGCGCGCCGAACCGGCGGATGTGGCGCAGCGGCTCGGCACCGAATTGGCCGATGTGGAGGCGGTGCTCGGCCTGCTTCAAACGCTCGAGCCGGCAGGTGTCTTCGCGCGAGACCTTGAGCAATGCCTTAGCCTTCAACTTGCGGCCCGTGACAGGTTGGATCCGGCCATGGCGACCCTGCTGCAAAATCTGGAATTGCTGGCAAAGCGCGAGTTCGCTGCGCTGGAACGGGTCTGCGGTGTCGACCGGGAAGACATTATTGAGATGGTGCACGAAATTCGCGCGCTCAACCCCAAACCCGGTACGGCTTATTCCACATCCCATACCCAAACTGTGGTTCCTGACGTTGTCGTCAGCCAAGCTCCGGACGGATCGTGGGCCATAACGCTGAACCAGGACAGCCTGCCCCGGGTTCTGGTGGACCGCGAATACCACGCCGTTGTTGCCAGATCAGCGACAGCCGATGGCGACAAGGAGTTTTTGACCGATTGCCTGCAAACCGCCAACTGGCTGACCAAGAGCCTGGATCAACGCGCCAAGACGGTGCTGAAAGTGGCGGCAGAGATCGTGGCGCAACAGGACGGGTTTCTTGTTCACGGCGTGTAGCTGCTGCGCCCGTTGAACCTCAAACAAGTTGCAGATGCCATCGAGATGCATGATTCGACCGTCAGTCGCGTGACGACGAACAAATATATGCAGACCCCAAGGGGTATATTTGAACTGAAATATTTCTTCTCCTCCGGCGTTGGCGAAGCTGGTGCCGGGGAAGCCCATTCCGCGGTCGCAGTGAAGCATCGGATCCAACAAATGATTGATGCTG
The DNA here is from genome assembly GCA_039815105.1 of Pseudomonadota bacterium. GTDB lineage: Bacteria > Pseudomonadota > Alphaproteobacteria > Rhizobiales > Rhizobiaceae > JBCBXA01. The sequence goes on along the minus strand of JBCBZX010000004.1, from coordinate 20,755 downwards.
AAACGCCCGACGCTGTTTTGTCTGACGATGCAATTGTCGAGGGGCTGGGCGCGCAAGGCATTGAAATTGCGCGCCGCACGGTCGCCAAATACCGCGAAGCTCTTTCAATCCCGTCTTCGGTCCAACGCCGGCGCGAAAAGCGTGGTCTGGCAATCAGCGCCTGAAACTCAAACGTCAAATCACTCTGGGTGTCCGGCGCGCCAGTACTCCTCGTGGCGGCGATGTCAAGATTGACAAGCCTCGCCTGTGACTTGGAAACTGGTATCTCCGAAACAGGTTCACGCAGGCAAGGAGCAGCTCGCAATGGTCAAAATCAACGGTAAGCACATGGATGTTGGTGATGCGCTGTCTCAACGTATCGATGATCGTATTTCAGCTGCCGTGGACAAGTATTTTGGGCATGGCTTCTCCGGGCAGGTGACTATGGAGAAGTCGGGGGGGTCGTTTTCGGCAGATTGCATGGTTCATCTTGATTCGGGCGTCACTCTGGAAGCGACGGGCAGCTCAGGTGATGCCCATTCTGCCTTCGACAGCGCCGCCGAGCGTTTGGAGAAGCGGCTTCGCCGTTACAAACGCCGTCTGAAAGATCACCATGCCAATTCCAACGGGCCAGCCATGGATGCGGCCTACACGGTTATCGAAACACCGGAGCCGGAAGAAGAGGTGTCGGAAGACTTTCAGCCCGTTGTCGTGGCTGAAGCTTCAACTCCGGTGCGCACCCAAACTGTTGCAATGGCCGTGATGCAATTGGACATGACAGACCAGCCCTGCATCGTGTTCAAGAATGCCGCATCAGGGCAGATAAATGTTGTGTTTCGACGAAAAGACGGACATATCGGCTGGGTCGACCCGGCCAGCGCTGAGAAGGCGGGTGCTGCTTGATTGCGCATCGTTTTATTGACTGGCCAATCGTTCCTGCAAAAGGCTGATCTGTCATGGAGCAAAGATCTGCCAATGGAACCGAACATTAACCCCGTGAGATCGTGTAACCAGCACTGACCTGTTCACTTGGCCGGCTGGCCTGTGCACGATTATGGATTGTTTGAATGGATTCTGTTCTGGACCGCGAACGCGTGTTCGCCCACTGCACCGTTGATTCCAAAAAGCAATTGCTTGAGGTGATCGCTGGCAAAGCTGACCGCTTTCTGGGGCTCGATTCCCGCGCCGTCTTCGAGGCTTTGATGGATCGCGAGCGCCTGGGCTCCACCGGCTTGGGCAATGGCATCGCCATTCCACACGCAAAGCTTTCGAGCATGACGACCGTCACGGCAATGTTCATACGGCTGGCGCGGCCAGTGGAATTTGACTCGGTGGACGACCGCCCGGTCGACCTGATCTGTGTTTTGTTTGCACCCGATAGTGCAGGCTCAGAGCATCTTAAGGCGCTGTCGCGCATCGCGCGGACATTGCGTCAGCCAGACATTACAGACCGCATACGAAATGCGGCGTCATCGGACGAAATTTTCGATGCATTGGCGGAAGCCGAGCAACAAAGCAAAGCGGCTTGACGCCCTTCACCGTTGCGACCCTGTTGTGGTGGTCTTAGTGCAGCTGCACGAAGTCCAAGTCGGACTGTTCGGCCATCTCCAACAAGCCTGACCGGCTTTCCGACAGTGCTAGCGGCAGGCCTTCGGCGGAAAAGAGCGTCCACAAATGCGCCTCTTCATCCAGTTGCGCCAGTTTCGGAAACGCTTTTCTAAGCTCGCTGCCGCGCATGGGCCGGGCGTAAGCCACTTCATCCACACCAATCTGGCGCAAGGTCGCTTCATCCATGCTCAGTGCGTCACTGTCGAAATTGGTGTTCGCGTTCATCAAATCAGCCATAACACTTCCTTTCCATGCAAGTTGGGTTGCCAGACTTCGGCGGACAAGGGTGATGGCTCTGCCACATCGCCGCACGCGGATGCTCTCACACCAGTTTTCGCCTCTAGGGGGTAGGCCGGCGTTAGCCGTTGGTAATCGGGATGTTTCGTTCGGCGCGTTGCGGATGTCGCTGGCGCAAATCGATCATCAGCAACCCGTTCTCAAGGCTTGCATTGGCCACCTCTATCCCATCGGCCAGCACAAAGGTCCGGAGAAATTGCCGTCCCGCTATGCCACGGTGGAGATAGTCTCGACCGCTATCATCTTCGGTGCGCCGACCTCGCACCGTCAACTTTCGCTCGGCTTCCGTGATTTCTATCTCACTGTCGCTGAAGCCCGCCACGGCCAGCGTGATGCGAATGCGTGCCCCTGAAGGCTCCACATCGTCATTAGGTGTGGTTTGGCCGATATCATCGGGTGCGATACGTTCAATATTGTAAGGTGGAAAACCATCCCCTGAAGCACGTGCCGTGGCTTGTTCCAGGGCGCGTTCCAAGTCTTCGAACCCGACAAAAAGCGTGCTCGGAAAGGTTGTTATTCGGCTCATATCGTCTCCATCCGTCCGTCATCGGCCCGGCATGCAAGGCCCCGTCAAGGCGGCCCCACACCCGCTAAGTGGTGATGGCAGGTGCTGTGTTCAACTGCTGTGATTTGCGCTGTCATGCCATTGCGCAAGGAGCCGTCCCGTGATTCGCTCTTGTCAGGAGCGGCCTGCTTCGCGGCCGCCCTCCAATGACAGGAGGCCTGCCATGCCGCGTCTGTTCACTGCACTCTCCGTTCCCGAAGATGTCCGGACCCGTCTGTCTCTATTGCAAGGCGGTTTGCCGGGTGCCCGGTGGATAGAGCCAGACAATTTTCATCTCACCTTGAGTTTCATCGGTCGGGTTGATGGCCGAGCCGCCGATGATGTGGCGGACGTGCTGGACCAGATTGCAGGTGAGATGCTTGAACTGCGCATTACCTCACTGGGCTGCTTCGGGTCTTCAAAACCGCGTGCCGTGTTCGCTTATGTTGAGCAAAGCAAGGATCTCAAAAACCTGCAGGCCAGTATCGAGCGGGCCCTGCGCCGTGTTGGCATAACCTCCGACCGCCGGGCATTCGTGCCGCATATCACACTGGCTCGGCTCAAAAATATTCCGCCCCAAGCGGTGGCCAAATGGCTGGGCCAATGCGGCCATGTCGCGAGCCGCAGGTTTGAGGTCGACAGTTTTGGTCTCTACTCATCAAAGGGGTCGAGAGGCGGCGGTCCGTACCGGCTGGAAGACACTTACCGCTTCATTGAGGATGGCGGTGAAGATGCGTGGTGGAACAGTGAGGTTGAGGAATATCATGACCACGCTGCTGGTTGAGGAGAGCCTGCAAGCGGCTCTTGCGCAAGTGCCAGATTGGACACTCGATGATGCAGGACGTCTGGTGCAACAGTTCAGATTCGCCAATTTCAATGCAGCCTTCGGATTTATGACTCGGGTGGCAATGGTGGCCGAGCAAATGAATCATCACCCAGAATGGTTCAATGTTTACAATCGTGTAGATGTTGCCTTAACCACTCACTCCGCTGGTGGTTTGACCCAGCTCGACATTGACCTTGCCACCAAGCTCACCGCATTGGCCGCCTCATCGCGTTGAATTTTCATTGCCCATAACCATTATAGGACTATGGACGATCGTCACGATAACAAGCCGATGGACCAGGAAGGCCCCATTGAAGGCCGTGCTCTGTCCGAGATATTGGAGCCTGGCGACGAAGCCCGGCAAGCCAAGAACCAAGCTCGTGTGGAGCGTGGGTTTTGGAAGACATTCAGACGTGCAGCAGGGCAATTGCCGTTTGCGGAAGATGTGGCGGCATCCTATTTTTGCGCCATGGACAGCGACACTCCGGTCAAGGTGCGCGGCACGCTGCTTGCCGCGTTGGCCTACTTCGTTTTGCCCACCGATTTGGTACCGGACTTCATCATGGGATTTGGTTTCACCGATGACATTGCGGTGCTGACCTATGTCTACTCATCACTGCGCGCCAATCTGAGACCAGCCCATTACGATCTTGCCCGTAAGGCGCTGCAAGACCAGGATTCGGACGATGATGGGACTGACGATGTGCCTTACGAGGCGGGTCGGCGCTAACTGAGCATCGGGTAAAGTGACGCCACAAGCAAAGCTGCGCACGTGAGGTTGAAGACCCGTTGTGCCCGCCGATTGGCAAGCAGTCTGCGGACTTGAAGACCAATGATGGCCCACGTGCCGACAGATGGCAGATTGACCATGGAGAAGATCAGCGCCACCAAACTGATGACACCCCAGGACGGGTTTTGGGGCGTGTAAACCGTCAATGTGGTCAGGGCCATGGCCACTGCTTTGGGGTTGACCCACTGAAAAGCGGCTGCCTGAAGGAAGCTGAAGGGCTTACTCTGTTGCCCAGCATCTTCGCCGTCTGACAGGGGAGCAGCTGTGGCAATCCTCCAAGCCAAATAGAGTAGATAGACGATCGCCAGAACTTTGAGCACGGTGAAGAGAGCGGGTACGGCGTCGAACACCTGCCCTAAGCCGGCGGCAATGATGATGAACATCAGGCCGAACCCCACCGATATTCCCAACATGTGGGGAACGGTCCGTAGAAAGCCGAAATTCATCCCCGATGCGAGCAACATCAGATTGTTGGGGCCCGGAGTGATGGAGGACACGAAGGCATAGCTGATGAGGGCGGCTGTAAGTTCTGCTGTCATGGACCACACTCTACGACCAACCCCACGGCAGCATCTTGCAAAATTGCAAGTCTCTGGTCTTTAATTGCAACTAATGAGAAGTTTGAAGGCAACTGATCAAAAAATATTGCAGATTTTGCTATCAGATGGGCGCGTCAGCAATGCGGCATTAGCCGATCGCGTCGGCCTGTCACCCTCGGCCTGCCTGCGCCGCGTGCAACAGCTTGAGCAGCGGGGCATTATTCTGGGTTACCGCGCTGTTGTGGACTCAAAGGCCACGGGCGGTGGTGTTACGGTCATGGTGGGTGTCGGCTTGGCGCGCCATCTCAAGGAAGACCAGGAGGCTTTTGAGAAAGCCATGACGGCAGCGCCGGAAGTGCGCGAATGCCACAATGTTTCGGGTACCATTGAATATATGTTGCGCGTGGAAGTGACGGACCTCGAAAGCTACAAGGCTTTTCACACAGATGTGCTGGGCGTCGTGCCCCAGGTGGCCTCCATCACTTCATACTTTGTGATGTCGAGCCCGAAGGATCTGCGCGGCTAGAAAGCCTGCGGAACAGCCTATTGCGCAGCGCCAATCTGCGGCAGATTGTTAACGCTTCCTGCCCCGGCAGCGCCCGCGAGGGCAAGCGTGAGCCTTTCCGCAGACTCCGAATCCATATTCGCCATGATTGCAGACATGCGGCGTGGGTTCATGGCCTTTGCAAGGTCCGCGAGCAGAGCCGTGTCCAGGCGCGACAGAATGCGCGCGGCATCCTTCGGCTTCATAGCCTCATACATCTGTACAAGACCTTTGAGACGTTCAGAAGGAGCCTTTGGCTTGCCATCCGCGCCAATGCTGGCGAAGTCGGGGGAGTTCTCAATCACCGTAAGCTTGTTTTGCAGAGAGGTTTCCATCGCCTTCAGCATTTGCTCGCGCAACTCCAACTGCCGCTCCCGGCCTGCAAGTTGCTCGCGCCGTTCGCGAAGGCGCAGCAACACTTGAACTTCAGCTTCCGACATGCCGCTCTGGCGCAGCGCCCTCACCTCAGCTTCGTTGAAGGCGCGAATATTTGGGATCGCATTGTCCGCAGCGCCACCGTCCGAGGGCACTTCCTGAAGGTCTGCGGTTTGCACCGGCATGTCTGCCGCCGTTTCACTTTGCGTCTCCAAGGGCATGTCCACACCAGATTCTCCCTGGGCCTCAGAGTTCCTTGAAACGTCCATCTCCGGTGTTGCTGCTGGCGCCTGTTGGGCGATGGAGGAGGACGTGCCAAAGGCATTGAACGCGCCGTCACTGACAATGGAAATCCCACGCAAAACCAGCAATGCAGACGTTGCGATGATCACCAGTGGTAAAAGACGAAGGGCATTCATGCGGCCACACCACTGCGATTGCGCCGGGCGATCTCTGCAAGGCTGGCCTCAAGATCATCGTAGAGCCCGGCCTGGCTGGCCGTTGGTGGAGAATTTGGCTCAGAAGCTGGGACGGCGTTTAACGCTGGATCTGCATGATTGCTGGGGCTTTGAACCGGCGGCACGATACCAGCGGATGCCATGCCGTTGGATTGAAGTGAGGCATCGTTGACGGGAGCTGGAGGTATGAACGCCTGCTGAGCGCTTGCTTGCGCCTCGGCAGCCATGCGGCGAGACAGCTCCTGATGGCTCATTTGCACCTGCCGTGCGACCTGAGCTTGCAGGTTTTGGGGTGTGAGCGGCGCGGGTGCGTGTGCCGCCTGATGAACCTGCGGTTGAGGCATGCGCGGCTGGCTCGTCTGGTGCCTGCCAATGGCCACGGACTTGTCCAGATGACCGACAATGTCCCGGGCTTCGGTGATCCGCGCTGAGATCGTTTTATTGCACTCGGATGCCGTAGCGCGCAGGCCCAGTATGGCCCGCTCGGCCGTCTCGGTGCTCTTGACCAATTCCGTGATCACCGCCCGCATCATGTCTTCGTCTGCCCGCATCTTTTTAAGGCGGCGGTTCAAAAGAGCGCAATAGCCAATGGTTATGGCCAGCAGTCCGGCAACCAAAAGATCAATGAACAATCCTGCAAACGACATGGTTAGCCCCCTTCCATTTCGCTTTGCGCGGCTTTTTCAAACTCAGCAAACGTCATTTTTGGCTTGAAGAGACCGCGATTGACCTCAACAGAAATCGCATCGTCCTTGCGGCCAATCAGGCCGGTGGACATGCGCACATTTTCGCACTTCAGCGTCACAGGGTCTTCGGGACCAACATTGAAGACCAGTGTCTGACCGACCTGCAGATCCATCACCTGGCGCAGTGGGATGTCGGTCTCGTACAGCACGGCATCCAACGTCACATCCGATGCGTGGATCTGAGAACTCAAATGGCCTTCCCAAATTGGGTCACGACCAAACTTCTCGCCCATAAACATCTGCAACAACAAGGCGCGAATGGGTTCGATGGTGGCATGCGGCAACAGAATCTGCGCCACGCCGCCCCGGTCTTCCATATCGACCCGCAGCTCTACCAGAATGGCGGCATTTGCGGGTCGGGAGATAGCGGCAAAGCGTGGATTGGTTTCGAGGCGGTCAAGATTGAGCTTCACCGGAGACAAGGGCTGGAACGCTTTCTCGGCGTCCGCCAGCAATATCTCGATCAAACGGCGCACAAGACCGGTCTCAATGGTGGTGTAAGGTCGGCCTTCAACGCGAAGAGCCGCGTTGCCGCGGCCGCCGCCGAGCAGCACATCAATGATCGAGTAAATCAGCTCGCTATCGACGGTGATGAGGCCGAAATTGTCCCATTCCTCCGCACGAAAAACGCCCAGTATGGCCGGGAGCGGGATGCAGTTCAGATAGTCGCCGAAGCGCACCGATGAGATGCTCTCAAGACTGACTTCCACATTGTCCGATGTGAAATTGCGCAGCGAAGTCGTTGCCAAGCGCACAAGGCGGTCAAACACGATTTCCAGCATCGGAAGACGTTCGTAAGACACGCGTGCGGAATCGATGAGCGCCCGGATTCCCGATTGATCTTCGGCGGCACTCTCATCAAAATTGAAGCCAAGCAGGCTGTCGATTTCCGATTGATCCAGAATACGGTCAGAGCCAAGGGCTGTCGTGTCATTGTCTTCTGACAGCTTTTGCCATTCAGCCGCCATTGCATCGGCGGCACTCTGGGTATCTGGGTCCACATCTTCGGCCATCTACTGAACCAGTATTTCCTGGAACAGAATTGCATCGACTTGAGCTGGTGCGATGGCGGTGTTGATCCGTTTGCGCAATTCGTCTTTCAGGCGAAACATGCCTGCGGAGCCTTCCAGATCATCCGCCCGCAGCTCACGCAGATAGACCTGAAATGCGTCCAGGACCCGCGGCATCAGGGGGGCGATGCGCTCCTTCAGCCGGTCGTCGGAAAGCTCCAAGGCCACCTTGAGTTTAAGATATTGAGGCCGTGGCCCAGTCTGGGACAGGTTCACGGTCATCTCGGGGATCTCGTAGAATGTCACTGGCTGCACGGCCAAGGCTGCGCTGTTCTCAAGCGAATCCACATTTGCATCCGAGCCGGTGCCCACGAAAAAATAGACGCCAGCCAGCAGAAGCACGGATACGAGGCCACCGGCCCCAGCCAGCTTGATCATTTTGCCCTTGCCCGCGGGGGCTTCAGTGCTGCCATCGGCGGTTGTGTCGGCCATATGTCTGTTTCCGTTCAGCCCCGGCCCATGATCTTGCCCCCCAATCACGGGAGCGCGTTTTCAGGCCGCATTTTCCAACCTCAACCTATTAACAGCATGGTTAACAAAGCGTTTGCGTTAACCGATTGGAAAGTGGGTAATTTCTGCCGGTGGGCACTCAAATGCAGCCTGACCGGGCGAGTTTTTCCGAATGAAAATTTTGTACCACATTGAAAAATAAAGATATTTCATTTGGCACGGGTCCTGCAACGCATGTGGGGATGGCAACGGTGTGGAAGTCGAAACCATCAGCAAAGGGTCGCATATTGGCGGCCCGCCAAAGGGAACGGAGCGCGTTATGGAAAACGCGGAGCTTGTTGGCCTGTCTCGTCAGGTCACGCTTAAGCGCCAATTGTCAGTCGTCGCAAACAATTTGGCCAATATGAACACATCCGGCTTCAAGGCCGAATCCTCGCTGTTTGAGGAGCATTTGCGCTCGGCCGCCAGCCATAATGGCTTTGAGCGCCGTGACCGCCCGATTTCGTTCGTGCATGATGATCGCACGCTGACGGACCTGTCCACCGGCGCCATCGTGCGCACGGACAACCCCACTGATATGGCCCTGGCAGACGACCAGTTCTTCACAATTCAGATGGAGGGCGGCGAGCCGCTATACACACGCAACGGCGCATTTGTGATCGACAATCAGGGCACGCTGACCACCACGGAAGGGCGTCCCGTTGCTGGCGCTGGTGGCGGCCCCATCGTTTTTGAACAGGGCGACACCAATGTGTCGGTTGCCCGCGACGGCACCGTGTCCACCGATCAGGGTGTCAGGGGCCAGTTGGCCATTGTCACAATCACCAATGAGGATGGCCTGACACGCCGTGAGGACAACCTCTTCGCTTCCGACGATGCTGCGCCCGCCCAAAGCCCCGGTGTGAGCCAGGGCTTCATTGAAAAGTCTAACGTCAAAGCGGTGCTCGAAGTGGCCCGCATGATCGAAATCACACGCGCATATGAGCGCATTGCCAAGCAGATTCAGCGTCAGGATGAAATCCGCCGCGACGCGATCCGCAAACTTGGCAAGCTGGAAGCGTAAGGAGCGAAACCGATGAAAGCACTTCATATCGCCGCCAGCGGCATGGCCGCCCAGGAACGCAATGTCGAAGTTATCTCCAACAATATCGCCAACTTGCGCACCACCGGTTTCAAGCGCCAGCGGGTCGAGTTTCAGGACATGCTGTATCAAAATTTGCGTCGCATGGGCACGTCGACATCGGAAGACGGGACACTTGTTCCCACCGGCGTTCAGATCGGCTCCGGCGTAAAGCTTGCGGCCACCACGCGCCTGCACAGCCAAGGCAATGCCGCGCTGACAGAAAAGCCCTATGACTTGGCCGTTCAAGGCGAAGGGCACTTTCAGGTGCAACTGCCAGATGGCACCACAGGCTACACGCGTGACGGTTCGTTTGAAATTGATCCCACCGGCCAATTGGTCACCGTGGACGGTTACCGGGTCCAACCCAACATCACCATTCCAGATGACGCCAAATCGGTCTCGGTGAGCCGTCAGGGTTTGGTGGAAGCCATTGTGGGCGATGAGCCCGCGCCCCAAAACCTTGGTCAGTTGACCCTGGCCGTGTTCACCAACACTGCCGGGCTCGAAGCCATTGGCGACAATTTTTACCTGCAAACCGAGGCATCTGGTCAGCCGCAGATCGGCAATCCGGGCAATTTGGGCTTCGGTACTTTGCTGCAAGGTTATCTGGAGCAATCCAACGTCAATGCGGTGTCTGAAATCGCGGACATTATCGCGGCCCAGCGGGCCTATGAAATGAACTCGCGGATCATCTCCGCCGCCGACGAGATGATGTCGGCAACCTCTAACCTGCGTTAGGGCTGATGATGGTTTTTCGCTCTTTCATTTCGGCCTGTCTGTGCGTCTGGGTGTTCTCCACCCCGGCTTCCGCGCAATCATCACTGCCAACGATCCGCGCCAACGTCACCGTTGGGGAAGACATTGTGCGCCTTGGCGATCTGGTCAGCGGCACGGGGGCCTTGGCCGCCACGCCCATTTTCCGTGCCCCGGCGCCGGGCACGACCGGTCGTCTCGCCGCACAAGACGTGGCTCTGGCCGCATACCGCGCCGGCGTTGAACTCGTGGACTTTGACGGACTGGAGACCATCAGCGTCCAGCGCCTGGCCAATGCCCTGCGGCGGGAAGCGATTGCCAAACTCCTCGCCTTCGAGATGGCCCGCACCACCGGCGAAGCTTTGTCCAACATTCAGATCACGCAAGCCGATCTACCCTTATCGGTCCGCCATGATTCGGGAGAAGCAACGACGGGGCCACAGATTACCGATCTGCAGTTCGACGAAAACCGGGGCCGCGTGACGGCGACCCTCCTGACCCGCGCAGGCGACCGCATGTTGACCAACAGACTGATGGCGTCTGCCTTTATCGACGCGGAAGCCATTGTGCTGGCCAAAGCTCTTGCCACGGGTGATTTGATCAAGCGTGCGGACCTGACGATCCGCAAATTGCCGCGCAAACAGATTTCGGGCGCACTTATGGACCCTGAACGCATTGTCGGTCAGCAGGCGCGGCGTGGGCTGATCAGCGGCTCGGTGTTGAGAGCGCAGGACTTGCAGGCGCCAACCCTTGTGCTGCGCAACCGCGAAGTTCTGATCGTTCTCAAAAAGGGCGGCCTCGCGCTCACCGCCCGCGGCAAAGCCATGGAAGATGGCGCTCTGGGCGACATGATCGAAGTGATGAATGTGCGCAGCCAAAAGGTCCTGCAAGCCACCGTTCAACGCGACGGCACTGTCGTTGTCGGCGGCAGCGGGCGTCCATTGACCATCCGCCAGGCCGCCGGTCGCCGGGCGATGATGGATGCCCTGGGCACACCCGATTCTCCCTTTGCCGGCAGGGCTACATCCGGCCGCACTACAGCACCCATTTCGTTTGAAGGATTGCGTTCATGATCCGCTCTTTGCCCCTATTTCGCCTGGCAATTCTGGCCTTGCTGTGTCTCGGCGTAACGGCCTGCGGCACCGGTGAACGGTTGAAAAATGTTGGCAAGGCACCGGCATTGTCTGCAATCGAAAACCCCACGGCGGCCCAGAACTACAGGCCCGTGCGCATGCCCATGCCCAAGCCCCGCCAGGAGATATTTGAAGACAATTCTCTGTGGCGTACCGGCTCCAGGTCTTTTTTTAAGGATCAGCGGGCCCGGCGCAGGGGTGATATTCTCACCATTATGGTCGAGGTTACCGACAGCGCACAGGTGGAAAACACCACCCAGCGCTCGCGCAAAAACAATGAAGACTTGGGCGCGACCGGCCGTCTGGGCAACAAAGTGCTCGATGTTATCGGGGCCGGCACCACAAACGCGGCAGGCCTCGTGGATCTCAATTCTGCCAATTCTTCGGAAGGAAAGGGCAGCATCAACCGCCGCGAAACGCTGACCACGAAAGTGGCCGCGGTGGTGACCCAGGTTCTGCCCAACGGCAATCTTGTCATCGAGGGCAGACAGGAAATCCGGGTCAACTTTGAGGTCCGCGAACTGATTGTGGCCGGTATCGTGCGCCCCGAAGACATCGCCGCCGACAACACAATCGAATCATCGAAAATCGCCGAAGCCCGCATTTCCTATGGTGGTCGCGGTCACATAAGCGATGTTCAACAACCCAGATACGGCCAGCAGGTGCTTGATGTGCTCCTGCCATTCTAGAGGGTCACACCTCTAGCTTCGGCCAATCATTCGCCTTCGACCCTTCCACATATGGCCGTGCGTCCGCTTGTTCCCTAGCGCGCGCACGTCCCGAAGGCGGAAACAAAGGCGCGGTGTCCAAACGGGCGCCGCGTCTTCGCGTTTCAAGGCTCGGTTTCGGATGATTTGCGAGGTAGAGCGCGTTAACGAGTGCACATGTCTCAGAGTTGCAACTGGCTTTGCGGTCCCCCGACGCGCCGCCGAAATCGAAGCTTGTCGGACGAATTGACGCCTAAGCGGTTCAGTTGGCCTGACCGAAGATCGCCTCAAGGTCTTCCAACTTGTCGTTCACCAGCCAGCCGTAGTAATTTTCCATGGGCAGGCGTGGCGCCTTGCCTGCTGCAGCCAGCTTTTTGTTTCTGGCTGCAAGTGCTGCCGCCCGGGACCGGCTATCGCCCAGATTGTACAAAGTTGCGGTGAGGCCGGGATTTCCGGAAATATCGAAGTCGGCAATCGACTTATAGTCATCAATTGCCTGCGCGATGATGGCCGCCACGAAGTTGAGGCTGTCGTCGGGGCGCATTATGGCACGATACAGGTCCGCCGCCCGATTCTCATCGAGCCTGCGCCCTCCCGAGACCTTGCGCACACGGTCCGACACTTTCAGGGCGGTCAGCGGGTTCACTTGGCCAAGGCCGAAGGTCTGCCCTGCCAGAAAGGGCTGAAAAAACACGCGGCTAAACCGATCTTCAGGATAGCTGTTTCCGTCCACTGTCTTGCCGCGAAAATGCTCATTGTAGGCAGTTTCTCGACACGTCCAAACTGAGACCGACCCCTCCATGTCCTCGCATTTTGCAAACTGCTCGCGCTTGAGAAAGGTGCGAATAGTCTCGCCTTCATGTTCGAAGCGAAACTTCTCGTTCCCATAGCTACGCGCTTTCACATAATAGGTTTGCAGGCGGTCCAGAACGTCCACATTATAGGTGTGCTCGCCCACCAGTGCGCCGGCAATGTGTACCGGATCAATGCCGTAAGCCTTGGCGGATTTTTCGATGCGTTGCTGCAACTTTCTGTCCGACTGCAGCAGGGCCAGAACCTTTTCATATTTCTTGTCGAAGCTGGTCTTTTTGGCGCGTGTGCGCCGTTGAGATGCGCCCGGCACGGCTGGTTGCTCAGCGTTTTGATTGCCCGCCGGAACAACGGTGAGTGCGTGGGACGATGGCACAGCAAGCACACAGAGCAAGACCGTGACCAGCACGCCAAATGCCCTACGCACTACACCGAAGCGTCCCACAAATACCATGCTTAAGCCCTGCCTGATCGACCCAGAAATACCATCCAAATGTGCCTGCGAAATACCAGATGGCACCCTCTGGCCTGTAAACTCAGAACGGCAAAAAAGAGGCAGCCGTTCAACCATTGGGGCGGTGGTGCGGCAAGCAAGTGTTCAAGTCAACGGGGAGTGACCAAAGGGCAACAGTTGTGGCTTAACCGGACTCGATAAGCGTCCGTGGGGCCAGTTATTTTTCACAGAATGTAGCGCGACAAATCGGTATTCTGGGACAAATCTTCCACCTGATCGCGGACGTATTTCGCATCGATGGTGATGGTTTCCCCGCTTTTGTCGGGCGCATTGTATGAAATATCGTCCAGCACGCGTTCCATCACGGTTTGCAGGCGGCGTGCACCAATATTCTCGACCGAGGTGTTCAGGTTGACCGCGATATCAGCCAGGGCATCAATGGCGTCATCGGTGAAGTCCAGCGTCACGCCTTCCGTTTGCATCAAAGCTATATATTGCTTGATGAGGCTTGCCTCGGGTTCCACGAGGATGCGGCGGAAATCGTCTTTCTCCAATGCGCGCAGGTTCACGCGAATGGGCAAACGCCCTTGCAATTCTGGCAACAGGTCCGATGGCTTGGCCACGTGAAATGCGCCCGATGCGATGAACAGGATATGGTCTGTTTTCACCTGCCCATGCTTGGTGGCGACGGTTGTGCCTTCCACCAGCGGCAGCAAATCACGCTGCACGCCTTCCCGCGATACACCGCCGGAAACGCCGCCACGCTCAGAGCCAACGGCGATTTTGTCGATCTCATCCAGAAATACGATGCCGTCATTTTCGACCAATGCGATGGCTTCGGCGATGACTTGCTCATCGTCCAGCAATTTGTCGCTTTCTTCAGCAATGAGCAACTCATAGCTGTCTTTCACGCTGGTCTTGCGCTTTTTGGTCTGGCCCTGAAAAGCCTTTCCCATCAGGTCGCTAAGATTGATCATGCCCATATTCTGGCCAGGCATGCCGGGAATTTCGAACGTTGGGGCACCACCCGCGTCGGCGACTTCAACTTCGATTTCCTTGTCATCCAGCTGGCCGTCGCGCAATTTGGTGCGAAAGGCGTCCCGGGTTGACGGGCTGGCATTAGAGCCAACAAGCGCGTCCAGCACCCGCTCTTCCGCCCCCGCATGGGCTTTGGCCTTCACCTCTTCGCGCTTCTTTTCGCGCACCAGTGTGATGCCGGCTTCCACAAGGTCGCGGACGATCTGTTCCACATCGCGGCCAACATAACCGACTTCTGTGAACTTGGTCGCTTCGATCTTGATGAAGGGGGCACCGGCCAGCTTGGCCAAACGGCGACTGATCTCGGTCTTGCCCACACCCGTTGGCCCGATCATCAAAATGTTCTTGGGCAGCACTTCTTCGCGCAGATCATCGTCGAGCTGTTGGCGGCGCCAGCGATTGCGCAGGGCAATTGCCACAGCGCGCTTGGCGTCCTTTTGGCCGATGATAAAGCGGTCGAGCTCGGATACGGTTTCCCGTGGTGAAAAGGAGGCTGGTGAGAAGGAGGAGGACAGGCTGTCGGTCATGCTGAATTATGCACTCATGTTACGTGGCCACCTTGATGGGTGGCAATCTGTTGAGCGCGGATGTGGGGAGCGTCGGCTTGATGATCAACCGCCTAATAGTCTGCCAGCCAGCGCCGAACATGATGACCAGTGCACCGATGACCAGAAGAACGATGGCGAAGGTGGGAACGCCTGTCACAGCGGCTGTGCCTTCAATAATGAATGCAATGCCGAGGACGCCCAGATAGGCCAGCGATGGCACCAGCAGTGACCGCCGGTCGATGGCCAGTGCGACATAAGTGAAAATGATCACCAGCACGAACAGCCCAATGCCCGCCCCCTGGGACCCTTCGATCTCGCCGAACACCAGCGTCTGGCCCGTGGCCAGCAGAAACAGGGGGTGGACCATGAGCGGTGCTGACAGAACGTGCAGCCAGAAGGCGCAGTCCGACCAGACGGTTTCACGTTCCCGGTCGTGCAAGTCAAATGCGACGCCCACAGCGAATATGGCCAGTCCGCACACCAGAGGCATGATTAGCGCATCGCGCGTCAGATCAAGAAAATCCGCCGTACTTGAAATCTGGATATCGGCACTGATGACGCCATCGTAGACGTATAAAAGCGCGTACTGAAAAATCAGGCCAGTGATGGCGAGAGCGATGACGGCCGCCAGAACCGGAACGCGGAACCGCCAGAAATAGATGATGCTCACGCAGATCACGGTGCCAAACAGGATTAACCCCGCCGTCGATACCTGATTGCGCATGCCCAGAAGCTCAAGAACGTTTTGCGGGACCCGCAGGCCCATTTGCGAAATCAGGGTCGCGACAACCAGTTCGCCCACCGTCCACATGAAGGCGAGGGCGAGCACCGTGCTCGACAGCTTCATACGGCGCTGGCGCGTCACGATTTCAGCAATCCCCCACACCGCCACCATGGATACGACCCACAGAACGATCTGGCTGGACGTGAAAATTGTTGAGAATGCAGTCAGTCCCCCAGCCAGTAGCAATACAACGCCAACGGTGACGAAGAGATCATTGCCGCCCCCCACAAGGCGCAGATTTTCATCCGTATCCAGGGACGGGTGGGGCTTGGATAGATCCTGCTGCGCGGCTGGAAGCGGCGGCGGTGCGTTGGACGCGCCAAGTTCTGCGGCAATAGCTGAAAGGGCAGTACCCTGTTCAGCGCTTATGATTTGTCGATCAACGCCCAGCCGGATGATGTCGTCACTGCGGCTCATGTTGGCGGGTTTAGCCATTGTGGAAATAGCTCCATCAGGATCACGCTGTGGCTGTCTTTATATCTTTCATCAAAAGTTCGAAATCCGGCTTTCTGGTAAGCTTTTATCGCGCGGTGGTTTTCGGCATCCGGATCGATGGTGATGCGCGGGATGCCCTCGGCAAACAGCTTCTCGCAAAAGGCACGAATGATCCTAGCACCATGGCCCAACGCCACGCCGGCCAGGGTTATATCAATGCCTCGTGAGCCTTCGGGCATGTCCGCCTGCCATGGCTCTTCGTCCAGATGGGCCGGGTCCCAATTAGGTATCCAGACCTGCACGTAGCCAAAGTAAGTATCACCATGAAGGACGGAGAAGCCGCGACTTTCTCCAGACGCTTCGCCCTCCTGGATCAAGCGCCACTCATAGTCATCTTCGCCCCACCATTCACCGACATGCGGCTCGTTCAGCATGGCCTTGAAGTCTGCTGCGTGTACGTCGGAAATAGCCTCAAATCTGTAGGTCATGAATTTTCACTCCCGTTATCACCGTACGCGTCACAGGGGCATTTCTCTTGCGCCTTGGCCTTTACGATCCAAATCGAAAGCGCTGTCAATTATGTGGCGTGCAATCCGGCAACAGATGTCGGGATGACGTCAATTGAACTACTCCGCGGCGCCTTCAATCATATCCACGATGACATTGTGATTGGTGTAGACACATATGTCGGCAGCGATTTCCATGGCCTTGCGTGCCACGGTTTCGGCATCGGTCTCAGTGTCGAACAGGGCACGGCCAGCCGCCAGGGCGTAATTGCCGCCCGAGCCTATGGCCGCCACGCCGTGTTCGGGTTCAAACACATCGCCGGCTCCGGTGACCATAAGTGAGATGTCTTTGTCAGCCACCAGCAGCAGAGCTTCCAAATTGCGCAGATATTTGTCCGTGCGCCAATCCTTGGCCAGCTCCACCGCGGCCCGCATAAGTTGGCCGGGATATTGTTCCAGCTTTCGCTCGAGCCGTTCGAGCAGAGTGAAGGCGTCTGCGGTGGCCCCGGCAAAACCGCATATGACCGAACCATCGCCAACCCGGCGCACCTTGCGGCTGTTGCCCTTCATCACTGTCTGACCCATAGACGCTTGCCCATCGCCGGCGATCACCACTTTACCGCCCTTTCGCACCATGATGATGGTGGTGGCATGGACCTTTTGGTTAAATGCGTTTGGCTCAGACGTGTCAGACATAGATGTACTCCGTTCGTTGAGCGTCAGGTAAGTGTGCTCCGCTACTATACAAGCGGGTTGCACACGAGGGCTCTTGACCCATGTTTGCCATTTGCCCTTCGCTCGCTGGCTGCTAGAAGGCGGCGACCCATACGGAGAATACCATGGCGCGCAAAGCTTCAATCGAGCGCAAGACCAACGAAACTGCCATTGCAGTGGATGTAAATGTGGACGGTGAAGGCCGTTTCGACATTGCCACCGGCATCGGCTTTTTTGACCACATGCTGGAGCAGCTCTCCAGGCATTCGCTCATTGATATGAAAGTGCGCGCAGATGGCGACCTGCACATCGATGCGCACCACACAACCGAAGATGTCGGGATTGCTTTGGGCCAGGCGGTGGATAAGGCGCTGGGCGACCGTCGCGGCGTACGGCGCTATGCGTCACTCGATCTGTGTATGGATGAGGCGTTGAGCTTTGCCGCCATCGACGTGTCGGGCCGCCCATTCATGGTGTGGGATGTGAATTTCCCGTCTGGCACCGTTGGGGGCTATGACACAGAGCTGTTTCGCGAATTTTTCCACGCCTTCGCCATGAATGCCCGTGTCACATTGCACGTCAAAAATCTGTACGGCGCCAATACTCACCACATTGCCGAGACCCTTTTCAAAGTGGTTGCCCGCGTGCTTCGCGCCGCCACTGAGATGGATCCGCGTATAATGGATCAAGTGCCCTCCACCAAGGGCACGTTGACCGCCTAGGGGACGGTTTGAAGGGACAGCCTGATGGCGCGTTTTGCATTTTATGAGAAGGCCGGCGAGCGCCGCGTGGTGCGGGAGGGGCGCAACCATAATGCCTTCTTATTCACCAGCTTTTGGTTGATTGCGAAGGGCTTGTGGCTAGAGGCTGCGGGGGTGTTCGTGTTCATTTGCTTTGTTGCTTTGCCCTTGGTGCCGGCTGCGCCTCTGGCGGCCATGGGTCTTCTGGTTTTGCCCGGCATTTATTTGTGGCTTGAGGGCCAGAACATGGTGGCACATCGTTTGGAGCGTCGTGGCTGGGCCTTGGTCGCCTTGGTTGAGGCGACGACACAAGAGGGTGCCGAGATCGCCTATCAGATGCGATCGCTGCAAACCCAATCGGCGGGCTCGACCGCCGTCCGGCCGCCCCACGCGGCGGGATCCGCCGCCACACCGCCACCATTGCCAAATGCGGCCCGGCCGAAGATGCAAGGCAATAAGCGCGGCCCGGCCCCATTCGGCTTGGAAGGACTGTGAGATGAGCGATGTGGTCGCCATCATCGATTATGGCTCCGGAATCTTCGCTCCGCCACCAAGGCATTTGAGCGCGCAAGCCGTGAAAGCGCCACCGGCCATCAGATCGTCCTCACTGCCGACCCTGATGTCGTTGCAAAGGCCAGCCATGTGGTGCTGCCAGGAGTTGGTGCATTTGCAGATTGTGCTGCGGGTCTGGCGTCCGTTGATGGCATGCGCGCCGCCATCGATGAAGCTGCCCATCGCCGCGGCGCACCGTTTCTGGGCATATGTGTGGGTCAGCAATTGATGGCCGCACGGGGATTGGAAAAGATCACCACCGACGGCTTTGGCTGGATCCATGCCGATGTGGTGGAAATAACCCCGCATGACGCATCGCTCAAAATCCCGCAAATGGGTTGGAACACGCTGAACGTGTGCAATGCCCACCCGGTGTTGGACGGCATTGCCACAGGCCCTGATGGCTTGCACGCATACTTCGTCCACTCCTATCACATGGCTGATGTGCCCGATGAGGAGCTGATCGCCACCGCGGATTATGGCGGGTCGGTAACGGCTGTGGTCGGGCGGGACAATTTGGTCGGGACCCAGTTTCACCCCGAAAAGAGCCAGGCGCTTGGCCTGGCTCTGATTGCTAATTTTTTGAGGTGGAAGCCGTGACACGGATTTTCTTCCCCGCCATCGACCTTAAGAACGGCCCCCACCGCGCCCGCAGCGCAACGAGGACGGGCAAACAAAGAAGTGGCACTGGCCATGAGTAGAATTCTCTTCCCCGCCATCGACCTTAAGGACGGCCAGTGCGTGCGCCTAAAACTTGGCGATATGGACCAGGCGACGGTCTACAATGACTCCCCTGGCGCCCAGGCGGCGGCGTTTCAAGCGCAGGGCTTTGAGTGGCTGCATGTTGTCGACCTTAATGGTGCGTTTGCGGGTGAGGCCATGAACGCAGACGCTGTCGAAGACATTCTCACCCACACCCAAAACCCGGTGCAACTGGGCGGCGGCATTCGCACGCTCCAGCATATTGAGGGCTGGATCACGCGTGGCGTGAGCCGGGTCATCCTTGGCACCATCGCCGTGCGCAACCCCGACTTGGTGAAACAGGCCTGCCGGGAATATCCGGGTCGTGTGGCTGTGGGCATCGATGCCAAGGGCGGCAAGGTAGCCGTTGAGGGCTGGGCCGAAGCGTCTGAGCTAGGCGTAATCGAACTGGCCAAGCGCTTTGAGGGCGCAGGCGTGGCTGCGATCATCTACACCGATATTGACCGTGATGGCATTCTCGCCGGCATCAATTGGCCCTCCACGCTCGGGCTGGCGCAGGCGGTGGACATTCCTGTCATTGCGTCCGGCGGTCTGGCCTCCATGGATGACATTCGCACATTGGCCAGCCCTGAATATGCCGCTCTAGAAGGCGCCATTTCGGGCCGCGCGCTCTACGACGGGCGCATCGATCCCAGCGAAGCCCTGGCGATATTGAGCGGCAATGCGCCATGAGTTGGAAACGAAAGCCGGACGGGCGGCGAACCATCCTCTGGCTGTTGGCAGGTTTGGCGATTGCCCTGCTTGTATTCTATGTCCCCCCGCTGCTGGCCTATGTGGCAAGCCAGATCGCCTTGGCCCATGACTGTCCACTGGCTGTGATGGCTCCGCAACCATGTCTGGTTGGCGGGCTCGATATTGGCTCCACCGTTTTCAAGCTGATTCGCTATCAGACATTGCTGCCCGTCTCGATGCTTGCCGCCTTGGTTATAGCGATTGCGGTCGTTGTGACCAACTTGCGCAGCTTCATGCTCGCCAAAAGAAAGAGTGCTTCATGACCTTGAAAGCCCGCATTATCCCCTGTCTCGATGTCAAGGATGGCCGCGTTGTCAAAGGCGTGAATTTTGTCGATCTGGTGGACGCTGGCGACCCTGTGGAGGCCGCCATCGCCTATGACGCGGCAGGTGCCGACGAGCTTTGCTTTCTCGACATCACAGCCTCTTCGGACAATCGTGAGACCATTTTTGACGTTGTGGCACGCACGGCGGAGGCCTGCTTCATGCCGCTAACCGTGGGCGGCGGTGTGCGCACTGTGGCGGACATTCGCAAGCTGTTGCTGGCTGGAGCTGATAAGGCGTCCATAAACACGGCCGCCGTCAACAATCCGGACTTCGTGGCCGAGGCGGCTGACAAGTTTGGCAATCAGTGCATTGTGGTCTCCATTGACGCCAAAAAGGTGGCTGGCTCCGGCACACCCATTGAAGGCGATGACCGCTGGGAAATTTTTACCCATGGTGGGCGCCATGCAACTGG
>JBCBZX010000458.1:0-1631 GCA_039815105.1 Pseudomonadota bacterium | reverse complement strand
ACGCGGAGCTTCAAGCTCCAAGCCGACAGCCGCACTCCATTCTGTCAGCATATCGTGGCGTAGACCAAGTCGGCGATGACCATGCTCGGCGCGCAGAAATTCAAGTTGATGAGGCGCAAAATCGACAATCAACAGTTTGCCCCCTGGGGCAAGGATTCGTGAGGCTTCAGCAACCGATCTGTCAGGCTCATCTACGAAGTGCAGGACCTGATGAATAATTACGAGATCCGCGGAACTGTCTTCAAACGGCAAGGCTGTGGCATCAGCTTGCCGCACATAAGCATTTTCAACGCCATCCCGCTGCAAGTTTGCCCGCGCGACCGTAAGCATGCGGTGGCTGAGATCGACGCCGTCGGCATGCGCCACACGGCCGGCAAAGAGCGACAGCATCCGACCTGTGCCCGTTCCGATATCTACCAGACGACTAAATGGGCCGGGACCGGCGATCTCCAGCAGCGCAGACTCAATGGCACGATTTGGGAAGTGCAGTGCGCGGACCGTATCCCACGTATCGGCCATTTCGCCAAAATAAGCCTCTGCGGCAGTCGCACGCTCAGCGCGAACGCGTTTCAAATTTGCAAGGTCGCGCGCGAACTCTCCTTCTTCAAGATCGATCAGATCCAGAAGCGTAAGTGCGATATGGCGTACCTCGGGATCATTCGGCAGGCTGTAGAAGACCCAGGAACCTTCGGGCAGGCGGTCGACCAGACGGGCCGTCGTCAAAGCCTTGAGGTGATGCGATAGGCGCGGCTGGCTCTGGCCCATGATCTGAACCAGTTCTCCCACAGCAAGCTCGCCATGGCGCAACAAAGCAAGTATCCGCAAGCGGTTGGGCTCACCGGCAGCTCTAAGTGCAGGAACGATCTCATTTGCAGGGCGCATAATACAAACATATAAACATATATTTATACGTTTATGTCAACCTATGGATTGTCCACCATCTCGGATATTAACGATGCCGTGAGTTGAAGCGACGAAAACTAACGTCCATATAAATCGCGACGCAATTTCAGCAGGCCCAATTTTATGCGCAAATCCTTAATTTTCATAACGCTGGCGCTAGGTTTGTCCGCCTGCCAGACGGCACGCACAAACAGTGATGACCCGACATACGACCCGTTCGAGCCATTGAACCGCAAAGACTTTGGCTTCAATAACGCGGTCGACCAAGCGATTATTGGGCCCGTGGCACGCGGATACATCAAGACAGTGCCCGAACCCGCGCGCGATGGGGTCAGTAATGCATTATCCAATCTCAATGCACCCACCGTTTTTGTGAACGATGTTCTGCAAGCCAAACCGCAGCGCGCCGCTGAAACGTTTTCAAGGTTTCTGATCAATTCCACGATTGGCTTGGGGGGTATCTTCGATGTAGCCGGAGCAGGCGAGAACGGGATCGAAGCGCATTCGGAAGATTTCGGGCAAACCATGGGGCACTGGGGCGTGCCCTCAGGTGCCTACATTGTGGCACCGTTTCTCGGACCAACAAATCTCCGAGACACCGTTGGCAGCTTTGTAGATAGGGCTTTCGACCCATTTTTCTGGCTTGAGTTCAGCGCGGCAGACTCGCTGGATATCTATATTCAGGGCGGACGAACGGTCGCCACCGCACTTGATACGCGTGCAAGATT
>JBCBZX010000100.1:0-9882 GCA_039815105.1 Pseudomonadota bacterium | reverse complement strand
GGTGAAATTACGCCGACCGTGCCTGTTGAACCAGCATCGCCTTCAGTGCCAACCGGCAATTAGGTTCCTTAGTCAGATAGTTTTCAAATGGGCGGTCTTTCGGGACCGCCCATTTTTGTTTGCAGGTTTCCTGTTGAGCAGCGCTTTACACAGCGTTTCGCACTTTCCAAATTTCACCTTAGCGGATAGGTGTTCACTCCCATGGCGCGTTATATTTTTATCACTGGCGGTGTGGTTTCCTCATTGGGGAAGGGGCTTGCTTCAGCAGCCCTGGGAGCACTTTTGCAAGCCCGCGGCTACAAGGTTCGGCTCCGGAAACTCGACCCTTATCTGAATGTAGATCCGGGCACAATGAGCCCATATCAGCACGGCGAATGCTTCGTTACAGATGACGGCGCCGAGACCGATCTAGACCTTGGCCACTATGAGCGTTTCACGGGCCGCCCCGCCACCAAACACGACAACATAACAACTGGGCGCATTTATCAGGATATTATCAGCAAGGAGCGGCGCGGCGATTATCTGGGCGGCACCGTGCAAGTGATTCCCCACGTGACGAACGCCATTAAAGAGTTCGTGGTCGAGGGCAATGAGGATGTAGACTTTGTTCTGTGCGAAATTGGCGGCACTGTTGGCGATATTGAAGGTCTGCCGTTCTTTGAATCGATCCGTCAGTTGGGCAATGACCTGCCGCGCGGCCAGTGCATCTATGTGCATTTGAGCTTCATGCCTTGGATTGCAGCGGCGGGGGAGTTGAAAACCAAGCCCACTCAGCACTCGGTCAAAGAGTTGCGTTCGATCGGGATTCAACCCGACATTTTGCTCGTGCGGGCAGACCGCCAGATACCCGCCGAAGAGCAACGCAAGCTGGCGCTTTTCTGCAACGTTCGCGAGACGGCTGTCATCCAGGCTTTGGATGCAAAGAGCATTTACGATGTTCCCATGGCCTACCACAAAGAGGGCCTGGACCGCGAAGTGCTGGCGGCGTTTGGCATTGATCCTGCTCCGGCTCCGCGCATGGGCACCTGGGAGGATATTTCCGAGCGCTTGGCCAACCCTGAGGGCGAGGTAACAATTGCCATTGTTGGAAAGTACACAGTGCTCAAGGACGCCTATAAGTCGTTGATTGAGGCGCTTGTGCATGGCGGTTTGGCCAATGGGGTGCGTGTAGATCTGGAATGGATTGAGTCTGAGACGTTTGAAAAAGAGGACCCTGCACCCTTACTGCAAAACGTCCATGCAATCCTTGTTCCGGGCGGCTTTGGCGAGCGAGGCGCTGAGGGCAAAATCAAGGCGGCCACCTATGCCCGCGAGAACAAGATTCCCTACTTTGGCATTTGCTACGGTATGCAGATGGCGGTGCTGGATGCAGCTCGCAATTTAGCGGGAATCAAAGATGCGGCCTCCAGCGAGTTTGGCCAAGGTGGGGAGCCAGTTGTCGGCCTTATGACGGAATGGCTGCGGGGCAACCAGCTTGAAAGGCGTGAAAGCGCCGGCGATTTGGGCGGTACCATGCGGCTCGGTGCTTATCCGCATCCGCTGGCAGCAGGCAGTCACATCGCCGAAATTTATGGCGACACCAATGTCTCCGAACGCCACCGACATCGCTATGAAGTGAATGTTGAATATAAGCAGCGCCTGGAAGATGCCGGCCTCGTGTTCTCTGGCATGAGCCCGGATGGTCTATTGCCTGAAACCATTGAATATTCCCGCGATCAGCACCCATGGTTCATCGGCGTGCAATATCATCCTGAACTCAAATCGCGGCCATTTGAACCGCACCCCTTGTTCGCCAGCTTTGTGAAAGCAGCTAAAGAGCATTCTAGGCTGGTTTAGGAGCAGACAATGTTGCGCGTAGCGCTTTTCATTCTCGTCATGGTGGGAGTGATGTTTTTCATCTGGCGGGCTGCCCGCCGTCCGGGTGAGGGCGATGCCCCTGCGGACTTTGCGAAAAATATTCGGGAAGATTTCACAAAACTGATGGAGCGGTTGGGCGCATTGCTGCCGTACATCTTGCTGGCGGGTTTGTTCGTGGCCGCATATTTTTTCTTCACGAACGCCAACTTCTTTTAGTGCGCCCGTTCGATCATTTGGTTCTACCTGTTGTCGATTTGGCAACGGCCCGCTTACGCTATCAAGCATTGGGTTTTACGGTTGCGCCGGACGGGATCCACCCATTCGGCACCGCCAATTGTTGCGTGTTTCTGGCCGACGGCGGCTTTCTGGAGCCGCTGGCTTTATATGATCGCCAGAGAAGAGATGTAGCCCTCGCTGAGCAGGCAAACGCTGCTTTTGTCCGAACCAATGCGGAGTTTGTGGCCAGTCTTGGCGATGAAGGCTTTTCACATCTGGTCTTGCGGTCAGCAGATGCCACGGCGGATCAGAGTGCTTTTAAGCAGGCTGGCATATGGTCTGGCGCAACGCGGTTTTCCCGCACCGCAGACAATGGGGCCGGCGAAAGCCAAACCGTGGCCTTTGAACTTGTGTTTGCAACCGACCTCTTGTCGCCCGACGCACACTTTTTCTGCTGCCAGAGCCTGATACCTTTGGAGATAGATTTCTCAGCGCTTCGCCAGCATCCGAACTGCGTTTCCGGCGTTCGCCGAATCCATAGCACCGCCGCAGATCCAAGGGCCCACAGGAGCTTCGCGGAACGGTTCGTCGGTGCCAGTTTTGAAGGGCCTGATGAGCAAATTTTCGCCGATCTTGGGGGCGTCACTTGGATGGTGCAAACACCGGGAACGCTCGCAGAACATATGGCCATCGAGGAGCGACTGCTGGTCACAGCCAGCAATGGTATGTTGCACCGGGCGGTTGAGTTCACAACCGAAGATATGAGCGCCGCTGAAAGCTGTTTGCAGGCGGCTGAATTGCCGTTCTGGATCGCTGGCGAAAGCATTGTGGTGCCGCCCGGCCCGGGGCAGGGTATGTGGGCTATATTCGGGCCGGGTGGCTGAACGCTACTGCGTTAGGGTGCTGTCGCTGCCAGTATCGTCCGCCGCTGGTGGTGAGGTCTGATCAGTGCCGGTGCCTTCCGAATCGCAGGCACTCAAACTGACGCTCGCAACGCCGAGCATCAAAACCGTTGCCAACGTTACAAGCCATCTGAGTTGTTTGTCCTTGCGCTCAGTTCGCAACCCGGTCGCGGCGGTAAACTGATCATTTGCGTGGAGGTTAGTGCGGTCAAACATGCTTGTTTTCCTTCCTGAGGTTTCAACATGCACACCGTTTCGTGCCCTGGGGGCGCAAATCAGGCAGGGCTTTGCAACTTTCATTGCATGATCATTTGTGGTCGTGATCAGCGCACAGTAAGAGGCAGGCAACTGCACCCCAATAAGGAAGCTTCCATGACCGTTATTGTCGACATCACCGGCCGCGAAATTCTCGACAGCCGTGGCAACCCCACCGTTGAAGTTGATGTGACGCTGGAAGACGGCTCCATGGGCCGCGCGGCCGTTCCATCTGGCGCTTCCACCGGCGCCCATGAAGCTGTTGAATTGCGTGACAGTGGCAGCCGTTATCTTGGCAAAGGTGTTGAACAGGCGGTGGCTGCGGTAAACGGCGAGATCGCCGAGGAGATCGTAGGTTTTGATGCCGAAGATCAACGCTTGATCGACATGTCCATGATCGAACTGGATGGTACAGACAATAAGGGTCGCATAGGCGCCAATTCCATTTTGGGGGTTTCGTTGGCCACCGCCAAGGCAGCTGCTGAAGCCGCTGGACTGCCTTTGTTCGCCTATCTTGGCGGGCCAAACGCGCATATGTTGCCGGTTCCCATGATGAACATCATCAATGGCGGCGAACATGCCGACAATCCCATCGATTTTCAGGAATTCATGATTGCACCGGTGGGCGCGGCGAACATTCGTGAGGCTGTGCGCATGGGCGCAGAGGTCTTTCACACGCTCAAGGGCCGTTTGAAGAAGGCGGGGCACAACACCAATGTGGGTGATGAGGGTGGCTTTGCACCCAATCTGGAGGCTTCTGAGGCGGCGCTGGATTTCATCATGCAGTCGATTGAAGAGGCGGGCTATAAGCCAGGGGAAGATATGCAGATCGCCCTCGACTGCGCCGCCAGCGAATTCCACGATGGCACCAACTACGTCTACAAAGGCGAGGGCGTGACCCGCACGGGCGAGGAACAAGCCGAATATCTTGCGAAGCTGTGCGCGGCCTATCCAATTTTCTCAGTTGAAGACGGTCTGGAAGAGGATGATTGGGCCGCCTGGAAGATCACAACAGACCTTATCGGCGATAAGGTGCAACTGGTGGGCGACGATCTGTTTGTCACCAACACCAGGCGGCTTGCCGATGGCATAAAGCAGGGCGTCGGAAACTCGATTTTGGTGAAGGTGAACCAGATCGGTACGCTGACAGAAACCATGGAAGCGGTCGAGATGGCCCATCGTGCGGGCTACACCGCAGTGATGTCCCACCGTTCTGGCGAGACTGAGGATTCGACCATTGCCGACCTGGCAGTCGCCACCAATTGCGGGCAGATTAAAACGGGCTCGCTGGCAAGGTCAGACCGGACTGCAAAGTACAACCAGTTGATCCGCATTGAGGAGATGCTGGGTCCACAGGCCAGCTTTGCAGGGCAGCGCGTTGTCAAATCCTAAAGGCGTTTCGTACCGAACGAGCGCCGCGACCACGGCAAGCATTTTTGGGGGCCTGGCGGCTTGTCTGTGGGGCGCGCCAGAGCTCATCAACTTGCTGTTTGGCATTGAGGCCGCTGATGCGTCAGAAGTCATAATGGCGCGAGCAGGGGTCCTCTTCGCGGCCTTTGCCAGCTTGCTTTGGGCGTCGCGCAATGAGCCGCCATCCTATCTGCGAACACAGATCGCGTTTGCGGTGGTGTTGGCAATGTTGGGCTTGGTCCTGTTCGGAATGGTGGAGCTCTTTGCGCAGCGTGTTGGTGCGGGGATTACCTTCGCCATGGCCGTGGAAGTTTTGATCGCCGGTCTGTTCCTGCCCCATGCCAAGGGCAGTTCAGACTTGCCGCCGAGCGAAAACTGACACTTTAGCCCTTTGTTAACCACACCTGTTGAGCAGGCCTTAAGGCTGTTGCCGCACACTTGAGCTGTAACGACAGGATGTCTCAACTCATGCTCGCCACTCGCCAGAAACGCCGCACTCGATTGCGCTATTTCGTGCTGCCATTGTTAAGCGCCGCTTGCCTGAGCTACTTCGCACACCACGCCTATGAAGGCACATATGGATTGCGTTCCAGTGAGGCGTTGACATCCCGAGCTTTGGAACTGCGCACACAATTGGCGCAGTTGTCGGCGGCACGCGAACACTTGGAATGGCAAGTGCAGCTCTTGGAAGATGGGTCAATTGAACGCGATATGATTGATGAACGCGCGCGGTCCGTATTAGGCGTCGCAGGCCCAAGAGACGTCGTTATTCTAAGGTAAACTGATTCACAGTTTAAATCGTATATCTGTATATAAATCAGAATATTAAGAGCTATTGCGAGTGGGTGATTTCGGGTGTACGCTCGAGCAGAATTTCAAAATGAGGTCTGCAATGGCGGCTGCCCCCAAAACCAAATCACGCGCGAAAAGTTCCAAGGCATCCACGCCTGAGTTCGACAAGGAGCAGGAGCTACACGCATATCGCGAAATGCTGCTGATCCGGCGCTTTGAGGAGAAAGCCGGTCAGCTCTACGGCATGGGTTTCATCGGCGGCTTTTGCCATTTGTACATCGGGCAGGAAGCCGTCGTGATCGGTATGCAGATGGGCATGAAGGATGGTGATCAGGTCATCACTGGCTATCGCGACCACGGCCACATGCTGGCGGTGGGCATGGACTCCAAGGGCGTGATGGCTGAGTTGACAGGCCGTCAGGGTGGCTACAGCCGTGGCAAAGGCGGCTCCATGCACATGTTCTCCAAAGAGAAGCATTTTTACGGCGGCCACGGCATTGTGGGTGGCCAAGTGAGCTTGGGTACAGGCATCGCATTCGCCAACAAATATCGCGACAATGGCAATGTCTGCATGTCCTATTTTGGCGATGGTGCGGCCAATCAGGGCCAAGTGTATGAGAGCTTCAACATGGCGGCGCTGTGGCATCTGCCAATCGTCTACATTGTTGAAAACAACCGATACGCCATGGGCACGTCGACCACCCGCTCTGCAGCACAGAATGACTTCTCAAAGCGCGGCGACAGTTTTGGCATTCCCGGCCATCAGGTTGATGGCATGGATGTGCGGGCGGTGAAGGCTGCTGGTGAAATGGCGCTGGAGCATGCGCGCTCCGGCAAGGGGCCCATCATTCTAGAAATGCTGACCTATCGCTATCGCGGCCATTCCATGAGTGACCCGGCCAAGTACCGCACCAAAGATGAAGTGCAGAAGATGCGCGCTGAGAGTGACCCCATTGAGCAGGTCAAGCAACGCGTGATCGAGGCGGGCTGGGCCACTGAAGACGATCTCAAGGCCATCGATAAAGACGTGCGGGCCATTGTGTCGGAAGCCGCTGACTTTGCCCAGAATGATCCAGAGCCTGATCCTAAGGAGCTTTGGACAGATATTTTGTTGCCGGTGGAGGCGTAATCATGGCCGTTGATATTTTGATGCCCGCACTCAGCCCGACCATGGAAGAGGGTACGCTTTCCAAATGGCTGAAAGCAGAGGGTGACAGTGTAACGTCTGGCGATGTCATTGCCGAGATCGAAACCGACAAGGCCACGATGGAAGTCGAGGCGATTGATGAGGGCGTTATCGCCAAGATCATGGTCGCTGAAGGCACTGAAAATGTGAAGGTGAACTCCGTCATTGCCGTGCTGGCGGAGGAGGGCGAGGACGCGTCCGCCGCAGCTGAGAACGTCGGCAAGAATGGCGGCGATGGTGCTGCCCAAAGTCTGGGCAGTGGGGATGAGCCTGCCAGCCAACATGTTGAAGCGACCCCGGCGCCCGCAACAGCCGTGAAAGCTGAAGCGCAACCGATGCCCAGTGATCCCGATATTCCCGAAGGCACCGAGATGGTGTCGACCACAGTGCGCGAAGCTCTGCGGGATGCCATGGCCGAAGAAATGCGTGCCGATGGCGACGTATTCGTAATGGGTGAGGAAGTTGGCGAATATCAGGGCGCTTACAAGGTGACCCAGGGTTTGCTGGACGAGTTCGGCGCTCAGCGTGTCGTGGATACGCCCATTACTGAGCACGGTTTTGCCGGCATCGGCGTCGGCGCGGCCATGACCGGTCTCAAGCCCATTGTTGAGTTTATGACGTTCAACTTCGCCATGCAGGCGATTGACCATCTCATCAACTCGGCTGCGAAAACGCTCTACATGTCTGGCGGCCAAATGGGCGCGCCCATGGTGTTCCGCGGGCCAAATGGTGCCGCCGCGCGTGTGGGCGCTCAGCACAGCCATTGTTACGCCGCATGGTACAGCCAGGTGCCGGGCCTCAAAGTTGTGATGCCGTACACCGCCGCGGACGCGAAGGGTCTGCTGAAGAGTGCCATTCGTGACCCCAATCCCGTGATTTTCCTCGAGAACGAAATTCTCTACGGCCAACACTTTGATGTGCCGAAGATGGATGATTTCACCCTGCCCATCGGCAAGGCACGCGTTCATAAAACGGGCTCAGACTGCACGATCATCTCGTTCGGCATCGGTATGACCTATTCCATCAAGGCTGCCGAGCAATTGGCGGAAAAGGGCATTGATTGCGAGATCATCGATCTGCGCACGTTGCGCCCCATCGACATGGAAACGGTGCTGACGTCCGTGATGAAAACCGGCCGATGCATCACTGTCGAAGAAGGTTTCCCGCAGAACAGTGTTGGCTCATGGGTGGGCAGCCAGATCATGCAGCAGGCGTTTGATTATCTCGACGCGCCGGTGATCAGCATTTGCGGCAAAGATGTGCCCATGCCTTATGCAGCCAATCTGGAAAAGCTGGCTTTGCCTAACGTTGATGAAGTTGTGCAGGCCGTCCACGCCGTCACATACACCAAGGGCTGAGGAGCGCGGACATGGCTATCAACATCACAATGCCTGCGCTCAGCCCCACTATGGAAGAGGGCACCCTGGCCAAATGGCTGGTCAAAGAGGGCGACAGCGTTGGCCCCGGCGACATCATTGCCGAAATAGAAACCGACAAGGCAACAATGGAAGTGGAAGCCGTGGACGAGGGCACGGTCGCGAAAATTCTGGTCGATGGCGGAACCGAGGGCGTGAAGGTGAATGCCATCATCGCAATCTTGGCAGAAGAGGGTGAAAGCGCGGGCTCGGTGGAGGCTCCATCTTCCGACCCAGCGCCCGCCGACCCGTCCCCAGTTCAGCCGTCGCCTAAAGAAGAAGTGGCCCCGGCATCCAACAAGGCATCCAACGCAGAGCCCGCAAAGTCGAGCGCCACCGCAGTGCCACCGAAGGGTGACGCGGATGCGGGCCCTGTGCCGCGCAAGGATGGAGAACGCGTGTTCTCGTCACCTTTGGCCCGCCGCGTGGCAAAGCAAAATGGCATTGACCTGACCGGATTGACCGGCTCCGGCCCCCATGGGCGGGTCGTATTGTCCGATGTTGAGGCGGCAATTGCCGGTGGAGGCGCGACGGCGCTTGCCGTTGATGCCGCGCCCAGCAAGGTTGCACCAAGTGTGGGCAGCGCCGCCATGGCGACAGGCCCATCTGACGAAGCTGTGCGCAAAATGTTTGCCGAGGGATCTTTCGAGGACAAACCTCACAACGGCATGCGACGCACCATTGCGGCGCGCCTGACCGAAAGCACACAAACCGTCCCGAGCTATACGGTCAATATGGCCTGTCGCCTGGACGCGCTGCTCAAGTTGCGCAGCGAAATCAATGCCGGCGCGCCAGAGACGGATGGCAAACCTGCCTTCAAAATCTCGGTCAATGATTTCATCGTCAAAGCACTCGCATTGGCGTTGCAGGACGTCCCCATGGCCAACGCTTCGTGGACCTCAACGGCGCGCCTGATGCACCAATCGTCTGATGTCGGCGTGGCGGTCGCAGTCGAAGACGGGTTGTTCACACCGATCGTGCGCAGCGCCGAGACCAAAACACTCCGCACGATCTCGGCGGAAGTGAAAGACATGGCGAGGCGCGCCCGGGACGGCAAACTTAAGCCACAGGAGTATACTGGAGGTTCAACGTCGGTTTCCAATCTTGGCATGTTCGGCGTGACGGATTTCACCTCCATCATCAACCCGCCCCAGGCCTCCATCGTGTCAATTGGCGCCGGCGTGAAGCAGCCCGTGGTAGATGCCAATGGAGCGTTGGCGGTGGGTACTGTGATGAACGCCACCTTCGCGTTCGACCACCGTGTGATAGATGGCGCGTTGGGGGCCGAGCTGGCCGTTGCGTTTAAGGGTTATATCGAAAACCCCATGACCATGTTGGTTTGAGGGCGGCGTTATGACCGCTCTCCAATCCCTGCCCGGCGCGACGCTGTTGGGGTTAGCTGCACTGTGTTTTTCATTAGGTCCTGCTCACTCGGAGTCGGGGCTACCGACCGATGAACAGGCGGTGCTAGACCGCATTATCGGCAACACGGTTCTGTTTGTTAACGACACGGACACAATCCCCCAGGTGCAATATCTTTCAAAAGACGGCACAGGCTGGGTGTGGACCGCGTCATTTCGCGATCGGGTGGTGTCAACCGAATGGGCGATACCAGGGCGGCAGGATGGCAAGGCCGTATTCTGCTTTCAGTTTTCCGGTGCGGAAACCGGGCTGCCGCAGGATCTGCCGATTTGCGATTTTCTGGAGAAGATTGGTCTGGGCATAAAAGACGAAGCCGAAGGCGATATTTTTGATCTTGCTGGCGTGCCGCAACGCGACATGGACCTGCCATTTGACCTTGAATCTTTTGACCAATTGTTGCCCGAACGGCGGATCAGATGAGTGGTGT